>JAIORB010000084.1 GCA_021108325.1 Bacteroidales bacterium
CACAAAGATTACATATTGAAAAGTTGAATAATGGTTCTTGGGAAAAACTAAGAATATTACTATGTCCTTGTGATGCACCATGTAATGCTCCAACTGAAAAAGAAGAACTTGCTGCTGGCGAATCATTTAATTTAAGTTGGAATAAAGAAGAGAGTTGGTGTGGTAAGGAAAGAATAAATAATGTTCGAAATACGGTTCGACAGTCGGTTGAAAAAGGAAATTATAGAATAATGATTAACATCTTAACAGATAATAGAAAGATAAATCCTATCTATAAGGAGTTTACAATAAATTAGATTACTAAATAAATGAACTAAAATATTTGGACTATGAAAAATCTATTACTTTTTGTTACACTTTTATTTTTGTCTTTAAACCTTCAAGCACAGCCTTGGTTACCTTCATTGGAAGAAGAGGCTGAAAAGAAAGGGAAACTAACATTTTTTGATATCCAGAAATCAGTTAATGATTACTATTCAACAGATGATTTTAATAAGGGATATTATTATGTTGATGGAAACAAAATAAAAGCGCCAGGATGGAAACAGTTTAAACGTTGGGAATGGTATTGGGATGCACGAGTAAACACAAAAACAGGTGAGTTTCCTGAAACTACTACAGCTATTGAATGGAAAGAATATTTAAAAAAGCATCCAGATGCAAAATCCGTTTCTGGTAATTGGCAACCGCTAGGACCGGATCAATCAGGTGGTGGGTATGCAGGTATAGGCCGAATAAATTGTATTTCTTTTCATCCAACCGATACAAATACTTATTGGGTAGGTGCGCCTTCTGGAGGTTTGTGGAAGACCACGGATGATGGGCAAACATGGACTGTACTTACTGACCAAAATGATGTGCTTGGTGTAAGCGATATAGCAATTCCATCAGACTTTGAAACATCTAATACTATTTATATAGCTACAGGTGATCGCGATGGTGGATCCGTTTGGACTTTAGGAGGTGGTCAGTATTACGATAATCATACTATTGGAGTATTAAAGTCAACAGATGGAGGAACTACATGGGATGAAACTGCATTAAGCTATACCGTTGATGAGACATGGATAATTGGAAGATTATTAATTGATACTACCGACAATCTCACCTTATTTGCTTCTACTTATACTGGAATTTACAAAACAACAAATGGAGGAACAAGTTGGACGAAAGTATTAACTGCAGATTATGTTATCGATATGGAATTTAAACCGGGGGACCCATCAACTATATATGCATCAACTAAATATTCTAATAGTTCGAAAATATACAGGAGTACGAACGGAGGTGATAATTGGTCTGAACTAATAAATTTCGGTTCAGGATCAAGAAGAACTGAAATTGCAGTTACTGATGATGATCCTGATTATATTTACGCCCTTGTTTCTAATACAAGTGGTGGTTTATTTGGGATTTATAAATCAAGAGATGAAGGTGATAGTTTTGAACTTACTCTTGATGGTGATGATTCTAACAATAGTTTATTATATTATTATAGTGACGGATCTGGAAGTAATACAGGTCAAGGGAGCTATGATTTAGCTATTGCTGTAGCACCAAATGATACAAATATTGTTTTTATAGGAGGGGTTAACTCATGGAAATCAGAAGATGGAGGATATACCTGGAATATTAACAATATGTGGACTTCAAGTTCGTCTTATAATTTTCATGGAGCACCTTCTGTTCATGCCGATAAGCATGTTTTAAAATATCGGGATACACTGGCATTATTTGAAGGAAATGATGGAGGAATTTATAAAACAAATGATGAGGGTGAAAATTGGGATGATTTAACCAATGAAATGGTAATAAGTCAATTTTATCGTTTGGGTGTTTCTCAGCAATCCTCAAATATGACAATAGGAGGTTTGCAGGATAATGGAACGAAATTATTATATACCGATGGAAACTGGTATGATGTAAAAGGTGGCGATGGAATGGAATGTATTATTGATCCAACAGATGATGATGTGCAATATGGTACTTATGTTAATGGTGAACTTGAACGAACTACGGATGGATGGAGCTTAGGAGCAAACAGAACAATAATTTCTGACAATATTGCAGATGCAGATGGAGGCTGGTGGGTATCTCCCTACATGCTTGATCCCAATAATACACAGATAATTTATGTTGGATATAACGATGTATGGAAATCAACAAACAGGGGCGATGATTTTACAAAAATATCAACAATGAATAGCAGTGGTGATTTGCGCTCTATGGCCATGTCGCCTGCAAATAGTAATATTTTATATGTTGCGGATCAGTATAGTATTTGGAAAACAGAAAATGGAGGATCGTCATGGACAGATATAACTGGTACATTGCCATCTTCAAATGCAGTTACGTATCTATATGTTGATCATAATGATGCAAATACTGTCTGGATTACATTTGGCGGATATGATTCAAATCGTGTTTATGAATCAACAAATGGAGGATCATCTTGGACTGATATTTCTTCTGGTTTGCCAGATCTTCCTGTCTTTTCAATTATTCAGAATAAATTATCATCAGCTAAACATTTATATGTTGCAATGGATATTGGGGTATTTGTAAAAGAAGATAATTCCGATTGGCAAATGTTTAGTACTGGACTTCCAAATGTATTGGTAACTGAATTAGATATTTATTATGATGAATCTACTCCTGATCAGAGTAAGATTAGAGCTGCTACCTTTGGAAGAGGATTATGGGAGTCTGATTTGTTAGATTTTGAATCGGCTGAAATAGAATTAAATAATATTGGAGGCCCGTTTTATGTTTCAGAAGATAGTACTGCAAATATTAACATTACATTCGATATCAATGAAACATTTTCATCGAATACATTTACTGCATATTTATCAGATGCAACAGGAGATTTTTCTTCAGAAATTGAGATTGGTAATTTAGTTTCTGATGTTGCCGGAACAATTGAAGGAATTATACCGATAAATACCCCTTCTGGTACAGGATATAAAGTTAGAGTTAAATCATCTAGTCCTGCTTATACAAGTTCGGTTAGTAATTCATTTGAAATTGTTCTTGACGATACAACTCCAACGGTAAGCATTAGTTCAACAGTTAGCGGAACTACATCTGCTAATCCTTTTGATGTTAATATAACGTTTAGTGAAAAAGTGTATGGTTTTGAGGAAGCTGATATAACTGTTTCGAATGCTACAATTTCAGATTTTGATGATTCTGCTGCTCCTGAGTATGTTGTTGAAATTGCACCAACAGCAAGTGGTACGGTTACCGTTGATGTTCCTGAAAATTCAGCTATTGATACTGTCGGCCATGGAAATACTGCTGCAACTCAATGGTTGGTAACATATACACCTACTGGTATCGAAATGTTTAAAGAATATGGTATAAATATTTTCCCGAACCCTTCAACCGGGAAGTTTACAATCGAAATTGAAAATAGTTATAGTGCAATTGATGTTTCAGTTATCGATTTATCAGGAAAAATTATTTACAATGAATTATTTAATAATGATAATTTAAAAGAAATTGATTTAAGCGGATTTGCAAAAGGAATGTATATTCTTCAATTAAATATTGATAATGAAAAATTAACTACAAAAATTCTTATTGAATAATTCACATAAAATATAATTCTTGGGAAAGCCTTCAGAATAATGAAGGCTTTTTCATTTGTATCATTAAATCCACAAGTTGATTATTTACCGGCAATTGATTCACAGAATTATACATTTGATACTTTAACAGAAAAAGTAAAAGAATCCATAATGGAGGCAGTATAAATTAATTTTTGGTTAAATATTAGAAGCAAACTTGGGCTTTACTTTCAGAAACTCAATATATCCATTCGTAGTACAAACAACAATTGTATTATTGCTGAGTACGACAGGAGTAGCAAATATTTTACCTTTTGTTTTATATTTTCCAAGTAAAACTCCTTGAGGAGAGAAAAAATATAAATGTTTATCGTACGATCCAACTATTATAGTTCCATCTGCTAAACAAACTGGCGATGAAACAACTTTCTTTCGGGTTTTAAATTTTGTAAATAAAGTGCCGTCAGGTTTTAGAAAATAAATAAAACGATCGAAGGAGCCAAAAACAATTTTCGAATTCTTTAATTTTAAAGGCGTTGAATGAATTCTTCCTTTTGTTTTAAACGATGAAACAGTGGTGCCTTTTGTATTACATATGTATAGACTTTTATCATATGAGCCAACTGCAAAACTATTCTGATTTAATGGAGTGGGGGCAGAATGCATTATCCAGCCATTTGTTTTAATTTTTGAAAGTAATCTTGCATTCTCATCAAAAACATAAAGATATTTGTCATTTGAGCCTATTACTAATTTATCATTGTCGATTATCTTAGGAGTTCCATGTACCCATTTTTTTATGGGATAAATATGACTTGTACTATCTTCTTTATTTAGAAATATAATACCCCTTTTATTTGTTCCAAAAACCAATAAGCGATTAGGTAATTCAACAATAGACGTAAACAGGGATCCACCACCCGGTTTTATTTTGTTTTGTAATTTTCCCTTCTCGTTAAAAAAATAAATAAAACCATCATAAGAACCTATGGCAATTGAACTATCGGAAAGAATCGAAGGTGATGCATGTACCCATCCTTGGGTTTGGTATTTGCTTATAAGATTACCATCTTTAGTAAAGAAATAAATATTCTTATCGTGCGAACCCACTATTACATTATCGTTCCAGGTTGCAATGGGAGAAGAGAAAATAGCCTTTTCTGTTTTAAAAGTATTAATTAACTGAATGTATTTATTTAATAAAATAGGTTCGCCCGAAAAGGAGCTGGTAGTATTTGAAAAAATAATAATAAAAACAGAAAAAAATCTTAAAAAAGATTGTAAGTTTCTTTTAATCATGTAATTAGTCTATATGAGTATTGATCCCCGATAATATTTTTAATACAATAAACATACTCAATTTAATTTAAAATTGGAAATATTAATTTTAAATAAATGATAAAATTTATTATACATACGCAACCCAATTATCTGGTTTACCATCTATAATTCATATAGATTAAGGATTAAAAGAACCATGAGAAAGATTTTTAAACTATCTGTAATAATTTTCTCCATTCTGTTATTTTTTTCTTGCGAAGAAGTTGAAGATGTATCATTAACGTACAATTCTGATATTATTTCTATTGAATATGGAACATCATTTGGGGAATGTCTTGGATACTGTATAAGAAGTATTGAAATAACAGGTACAGATGTTGAATTTGAGGCTTCCGGTTGGACTATTACTGATAAACTTCCTGATATAAATATTTCAGGAGATATTTCTATTGAAGACTGGGAAAACCTTGTTAATAACATTGATTTTGTTGTGTTCCGAAATTTAGAAGAGGTTATTGGGTGTCCGGATTGTACTGATGGTGGGGTTGAGTGGATTGAAATTACTACAAGCGAACTTGCTCATAAAATTACTTTTGAGTACTTTAATGAACCTGAAGAATTACAAAACTATATTGATGATTTGCGTAATTTAATGGAACAATACGAAGAGAGAATTAATTAGAATAATTAATATGTCAAGAACAAAAGCATAGTCCTTTTAAAGATTATGCTTTTTTTATTTCATAAAAAAGCTTTTGTAGTCGGGCGAATTTTATTAATTTCAATGTCTGTAATTATTAAATCTTAAAAATGAGAAAATTCCTTTTATTAGTCTTAGTATCAACTACCTTTCTAAATTTAACATTTTCACAAAAACTTAAAAAAGTTAAGAATATTGATAACAGGGCCCGAACTTTTGAATCTTATTATGTATTAAAGGACAGCTCTGAAATGCGGTATGGCGAATATGTTTACAAGTATAAAGGTAATATTCAGGTTCAGGGACAATTTGAAAATAATTATGCCACAGGTGAATGGATATATACTCCCGGAGATAATTTAAAAATTATTGGAAATTTTGTTGAAAATGAAAAACAAGGTGTGTGGAAATATTATAGCGGGGATAAATTGATTTCAGTTTTAAATTACGAAAAAGGCAGGTCTGAAGGTAAATCCACAGGTTATTATGAGAAGGGGCAAATTGCTTGTGAAGTTTTGTATGCTGATAATAAAATTGTTGGAGAGCGAAAATCATATTACGAGAATGGACAAGTTAAAGAGATTTCAAATTATAAAAACGGGAAACTTGATGGTGTAGTTGAAAAATTTGACGAGAATGGAAAACTTCTATATAAAATCATTTATAAAGAAAAGACTCCTTACGATCTTGAAATTGTAATTGATGATGAGAACTTATTTTTTGGAGGTGATTTAAAGGATGGTAACGGACAATTCATAAACTATTCAAAAAATCATGAAACAGGTAAGAAGTTTGTAAAGTTAATAAGGACTTTTAAAGACGGTAAATTATACGGACAGGTTATAGGGTACGATCATAAAGGAGAATTATTTTATCGGGGACAATATATGAATGGTTTTATGGTTGGGATGTGGAATTTTAATTTGAATAACAAGAAAAAAAGGTATGATAAAGCATATAATTATGCCGATAGCCTTACAACCGATACTACTAAATGGTTTTTAAACTTTCATGATAATATATCCGAAGTAGGTGTTAAAATGCCTAAGTTTGATAATATAGATACCGACCATTTTAGATTGCATATACAGAGTTCTTTAATATATCCGTTTGATGCTCAGAAATTGGGCATTTCAGGAAGAATATTTGTGCAGTTCAAAGTAAACAAAGTCGGCTTGGTATATGATGTTAAACTTGTTAAAAAAGTTGATAAACTACTCGATGAAGAAGCACTGCGGGTTATAAAATCATCGCCCCTCTGGATTCCGGGCTTTAATGATCAGCTTCCAGTTGATGTTTTATTTACATTTCCAATCGTATTTCAATTAAGATGATGAAAAAAAACATATTATTTAAACCAATAGGACTTATTAAAACCCCGTTTAAAACCAGGGAAGGAATGCCTATTCAGCCAACAGGAGCAAAAGGAATAAAAGGAGAAGTTGAAATTTATCCGGAGTTTGCCGATGGTTTAAAAGATTTAGACGGATTCTCACACATTATCTTAATTTATCATTTTCATTTATCGGATGGATTTAAATTACAGGTAAAACCTTTTATGGACGACAAAATTCATGGTGTCTTTTCTACTCGTGCACCCAAACGTCCTAACTCAATTGGTTTTTCTGTAGTGAAACTTAATAAAATGCTTGATAATATTTTGTACATCGAAAATATTGATGTGATTGACGGTACGCCATTACTGGATATTAAACCTTTTATACCCGAAGTAGATGGCCCAAAAGCAGAAAAATTGGGATGGCTGGAAGGGAAATCAGATAAAATGGGACATAAACAATCTGATAAACGATTTGAGAAATAATGAAAAGTAAACTAATTATCTGGGACTGGAACGGAACATTGCTAAACGATGTGGAAGCTTGTGTTAATTCAGTCAATGCAATGCTGGAAGAGAGACAAATGAAATTGTTAAATGAAACTTCATATAAGAATGTTTTTACTTTTCCTGTTCAGGACTATTATAAAACCATAGGTTTTGATTTTAAACAAGAATCATTCGAAAAGCTGGCGGTTGAATACATTGATTTTTATAAAAGAAATTCTATGGATTCTCCATTGCAAGAAGGCTCAAGAGAAGCTCTTGAGTTTTTTAAATCAAAAAATTATAAACAGATTATTGTTTCGGCATCTGAACAATTATCGTTAGAAAACCAGGTTGAACAACGCCAAATTTCCAAATATTTCGATTCCATTATTGGTTTAAACAATATACATGCAAAAAGCAAAACGGATAATGCTATTAATTATATAAAAACATCTGAACAATTTGATCAAATTACTTTAATTGGAGATACTTACCATGATTATGAGGTTGCAAATGAAATTGGAGCGGAGTGCGCTCTGGTTCAGAATGGTCATCAAAACCTCAGTCGATTTAATTTAGAAAGTAAAGCACTTATCATAAAAGATCTTTTTGAATTAACTGAAACAGTAGATTCTGAAAGATTGATTACGAATAGCATAAAGGCAAAAAGCAATTAAAATAATGAGTTTCCGTTAATAGTTAGATGAGACGCATCCTTGTTTATATAGTATTAATATTACTAAGTTTCTCCTGCCGGGGACAAGCAAAAGAGTATAAAAATTATAAAACATCTTTATCTGAATTGTTTATTCTGCAAAAAGTAGATGTCGAGGAAATTTTGGTGTTAATAGATAAGTCCGATTATAAATTATCAATTCTTTCTAACTCTGTTATTGTTAAAGAATATCCTGTTGTTTTTGGAGGGAATACTAAAGACGATAAATTAATGCAGGGAGATGATTGTACACCCGAGGGAACTTTTCATATTGTATCGAAATATCCACACAAAAGCTGGTCGAAATTTATTTGGATTGATTATCCAAACAACGATTCATGGAAGAAACACAATAAAGCAAAACAGGATGGTATAATACCCGAAAATGCAGATATTGGTGGTGAGATTGGTATACACGGAGTACCTAAAGGAATGAACAAACTGATAGATTTAAAATCCAATTGGACCTTAGGTTGTATATCACTCAAGAATAATGATGTGAACGAAATTTATCCTTATTTAACTAAAAATATAGATATTATCATTCAGAAATAATAGTATTTAGTATAAATTAAAACCATGCCTTATGAAAATAAATCTCTTACTAGTATTTGTAATCCTAAGTACGCAATCTTATGCTCAGGAATTCCCAGAAACAATTACAAAAGATTCCTTGTTCAAAAATATTCCTTCGGAATATACGATATTAGATTCTGCTTCCGGTAATCTAAATCGTGACGAATATCTGGATTTGTTAATCGTTTTTAAGAAAAATGATGAATCAGAAACTTCTGATGTTATTGATAACCCGGTAGACAGGCCATTATTGATTTATTTAGGCGAGCCGGATGGAAAATACCATTTAACTGCACGTAACGATAAAGTAGTAATGTGTTATAGTTGTGGCGGAATGTGGGGCGATCCTTATGAAGGATTGGCTATAAAAAATGGTTATTTTACCATTGAACATTATGGAGGCAGTGCTTGGCGATGGTCGCGTTACATAACTTTTAAATATTCGGGAAATGATTCTAAATGGTATTTGCATAAAGATGGAGGCGATTCATATCATGCAAGCGATCCTGAAAATGTAGAAACCAACATAAAAACTGTTGATGATTTTGGTATTGTTGAATTTGAAGTTTTTGAATATTAAAAAATAATATAAATGATAATAGGCGTTAGCTGAGAAAAGGTGGAGATTAGTCCACCTTTTCATATAAATAATATCAAAATACTACTTTATATTATCAATTCCCTGTTTAAAATATTTGCGGTCAAGGGCAGTTTGAAATTCTCTTAAAGCCATATTTTTTGCTTCGTGAATATTGCTTCCCACACCTTTTATGTCTACAGTTTGCTTTGCCCAAACAATATTATTTGACCTGTCTTTTATTGTAATCTTACCTGAAACATAGGAAGAAACCAATCCACCGGCACTTTCACCTCGTTTAAAATTATAAGACAATTCAAACACATAATCAGCTGATTTAACAGCTTTTAATTCATAACCATATTGTTTAGCATTTTGATTAAAAATATTTTCAATCCTGTCACATTCATCAGCTTTGCAACTGTTATCTGTAATGATTAGCGCAAGAGATGGAGCTTCAATAATAACCTGAACTATTGCAGGTTTTAAATTACGTTTTAAAATCAACCCGCGAATGAATAAATCATCAACTGCTTTTTGGGCAAGATTTTTTAAATTAATACTTGCTGTAATTTGTTCTTTACTATTTCTTGAATAAAGCACTTCGGGTTCAAGTTGAACGAATCCGTTAATATCAGAATTTTGTCGATCCTTTTTTAAATAGCCGCCTGTATAAGAAAATTCAACAGGGATACCTTGTACCGGTTTATTGTTATAAGTTAACAAGAATTTCAGATTTTCACTAAAACTCTCACCTCTTTTTACTGTAATTTTATTAGTGGTAGACTCTATTGCTAAAGAATTAAGAATTTCGCTGGTTGCTGAGTATAATTCATTTCCAATATCAATACTATTACCATCTAATTGAGTTGGTGTTTCTTCGCTTAAATATCTTTTTATGGCTTGCAATCCTTGTAAATAAAAAGCTAAAGCCTCTTTTGGTTTATTAACTTTTTGCTCATCTAATCCCGACTGGTATTTAGCTAAAGCTGTTGCAACTGCTTCTTGCTTTTTCTTTTCTTTCATCTCATGATAAGTACTTTTGGCTATCTTGTAATAAACCCAATAAGAGCCTTCATTTTCGTAAAAGTCAACCGGATCAAAACCTTCGAGGTAATCATCAGTGCTTACCTGTATTCGCTGATCAAACGATTCTGCAAAACCATATTCAGTTTCAATACTATGCAATACCGAAGTTGAGCTAATGTTAGATGAAACGCTTTCAGCTAAATCTGTTAATGCTCCCTGACGTGCTTTTGCAATGTATTGAGCTGATGTTCCTACTCTTTTTACGGAACCTATACCAACGTAATATCCGGAAATTATAGGTTTTTGTTTAACCCAATCGGGTTGAGCTTCAAATTCTGCTGCTTGTTTTTTAGCCGCACATGAAGCAAGAAATAAAGCTAGAATTACAATATATCGTCTCATTAGTTTTCAGGATTATATTTATCAACTTTTTTGGTCATTTTATTTACTGAATTATTCATTAATTCTTTCAATAATGTTTGTGCAGATTTAATGCTCTTATCAGCTTTCAAGAGGTTTTGAAGTTTGTTTATATCCGATTTATTGTCTTTTTTAACATCGCTATTTGAATTACGATCTTTATATTTCCAATAACCCGGAATTAGTTTTTTCTTATCTCCGCCAAAAGTTGCATAATGTATTTTGTCCGAATTGTTATTGCTGATCATATCTGACACCATAACCGAATTATCTTCTGTAGATACTAATTTAAAATTCAGCGCAAGATTAGCTTTATTAGCCTGTTGATATTCCATATAAGTTGTTTTATGGTATTTAACAGTTGTTACTTCTTCTCCTTCTTTATTTTTTGTTTTAGTTACTACCTTTAGATATCCTCTTTTTTCACTTTTATTTAATTTCCCATTTATTGAACTAACACTAGTAACAGAACCGGATAAAACACTTTTAATCCCTGCAAGATTTGCTGCTTTCATATTCATTTGTCCATTTTGGTATATATTAACATTTAATGATGATGGATCAATAATTTTTAAAAACGGATTGTTTAACTCGCTTAATTTACCTTTTAAATCGGAGGTAATTTTACCGGCAGTTTCTCTATACCTGTGATTTGTATATGAAAGGTCAGTAACCAAAATAGTTATAGTACCTTTTTCCTGTGCTTCGTCTTTTAGAGCAACAGATTGTTTATAACTACCCGCTCCCTTAATAATTGTTTCAAAAGTATAATAGGCCTTACGGTATAATTCCGTTTCCAGGTATTGGTTGGCATCGCGGTACATTGGTTCGTATTTGGCTGTAATGTATAGCTCTTTTACATCTTTATAATTGGCATCAATTCCTTTCATTTCTTCAAGAACAACTAATGCGGCAGAAAAATCTTCACGATTTAATTTATCTACACCATCGGCATATTTTTTATTTAAATAATCGGATTTGGCTTCTGCGTAATATTCTTTATGATATTCAGGAAAATCTAAATTAACATTAACGGCTTCAATCTTATTGTAATACTTTTCAGCATCAATGTAATTGTATACCGCCTTTTTATAATCCGATTGTTTATATGCCGATGTAAAATCTGCAAGCTTGCGATCCAGTGCTAACTGGCCATTTTTTCTTAGTCCTAATTTGGCATCAACATTCGAATCCTTCTTTTTTACTGCCTGGTAATAATATTCAGCAGCATCTTCATATAATCCGGCTTCTTCGAATTTAGCCGCTTTTTTTGTATAACGTTTTGATGCACATCCTGCAACAAGTAAAAGAACACTTAAAAAGAGTAATATTTTTTTCATGATTTAGAGATTTTGAAATGGATTCGAAAAATAAGCATATAATTGGAATTATAAAAATTGAAAGCTTAATAAAATTTTGAAATAAACACTTATTTTTCGTAACTTATATGAAAATAATAATTGGAGGAACCATGTTATGAAAACTGATTTTATATGCCCAAAATGTAATGGTCACTTATTGGTAGGCGATAAAATAATTTTTACCGCGATAACTAAAAAGGATAAGAGGCCAGGTATTATACTTCTTAACTCAAAGGTCGGAGATTACACGAGTATACTTCATCCTGCTTTTAAAATTGAAAAGGGTGAAGAAGTGGATTTTTTCTGTCCTATATGTCATGCAAGTCTTGCAGTACCTGATGTTGATGAGAAATTAGTAAAAATTATTATGGTTGATGAAAACTCAGATAAATATGAAATTTATTTTTCAGGAGTTACCGGTGAACATTGTACCTATAAAGTTTCAGATGTAAAAATCGAAAAGTTTGGCGAAGTATCCGAAAAGTATTATAAATACTTTATGAGTCGTAAGATTTAATAATTAAGAATAAATGCGACAATATAAAAGAATAGGAATCCTTGGTGGTATTAGCCCTCAATCATCTGCATTGTTTTATAAAAAGATAATTGAAAAACATTATCAAAAATATAAGGATCATTATTATCCTGAAATCGTAATGTTTAGTGTAGATTTTGGGAAATTGAAAGATTATCAAAACAATCCTGATCAGACTGATTATATAAATGAACTTGTAAAAGGAATTAGTATTTTAGAAAGGGCAGGAGCCGATTTTGCAGTTATTGCTTCTAATACACCACATCGTGTTTTTTCGGAGATAGAAAAAAGGACATCCATTCAACTTTTAAGTATTGTGGATAGTACAGCAAATTATGCCATTAAGAATGGTTATAAAAAATTATTATTATTAGGAACCGCATACACTATGAAGGAAGAATTTTATAAAAATGGATTAAAAGCACAAAATATTCATGCAGTTGTTCCATCTGAAGCAGAACAAGAAATGATCAATAATATCATTTTTAATGAACTTATTTTAGGAGATGTTGAAAACCAAAGCAAAAATGCTGTTTTGGGAATTATTAACAAACATTCAGTTGATGCTGTAATTCTGGGTTGTACTGAACTTTCATTATTAATTACAGATAGAGATACCGATATTCCGTTAATAGATACAACTGATGTTCATGCCGAAGCAACTTTGAATTTTGCTATTTGCTAGAGGCTCTAGTTTAAATGAGCGTTGGATAGTGTGTTTGTGATTCTTCGTGACTTAGCCCCGAAAGTTTTCGGGGTAGTGGCGGAATTTATATTGCCACAAAGCCACAAAAACACTAAGAATGCATTAAGTTTTACACGCTAAATTAAACTACAGCCTTCCTAGATTTTAATTACCTGATTATTAAGTAAAACTATTTTTATAGTAATATTATTATAAAAATAGTTGCATAACTAAAAATATAGTTATATGTTTGTGGCATGAAAGAATTAACCAAAGCTGAAGAACAAGTAATGCATTATCTCTGGGAAATTAAAAAAGGTTTCCTAAAAGATATTGTTGATCAATTTCCTGATCCAAAACCTGCATATACAACTATTTCGACTGTTGTTCGTGTATTAGTAAATAAAGGTTTTATTGGATTCAAAACTTACGGAAAATCAAACGAGTATCATTCTAATATAAGTAAAAAGGAGTATACGAAAGTGTTTTTTAAGGGGATTACAAAAAGTTTTTTTAATAACTCGGCAAGCAAGTTGGTTTCATTTTTTACATCTGAAAATGATTTAAGCTTAACTGAGCTGGAACAATTAAAAAAGCAAGTTGAAGAGCAAATTGAGTTAAAGAAAAAAGTAAAAGAATAATGAATTCACTCTTTACATATATAATCGAGTCAGCTATTTCAGTAGCATTATTTTATATCTTTTATGAATTATTTCTAAAAAGGGATACCTGGTTTCGATTCAATAGATTCTATTTATTATTTGGACTTATTTTTTCTTTAATATTACCATTACTTGATTTTTCAGTGTCAAATATTATGGTTAATTCTCAAAATCAATTTGAATTTAACGAATACCTTAATATTGGATCAACAGTAAGTTCATTCGAAGTGCAAACTGTTGAAGCAATTTCTAAACCCAATTTTGTAATCTTATTTTACATATTAATAGGGAGTTTGTTTTTTGTAAGATTTATACATCAGTTATTTAAAATTTTAAAAACCGTAAAGGCTTATGAGATAATAAAATATCGTAATTATAAATTAGTTCTTTTAAGTAATAACAGTTCTCCATTTTCATTTTTTAATTACCTTTTTATCAGTAAAAATGATTATGGTTCGATCGGATCAAATGAATTATTGTTGCATGAGATTATTCATGCCAGAGAAAAACATTCATTTGATGTTATTATTCTGGAATTATTACTTGTTCTTCAGTGGTTTAATCCTTTCATTTATCGGTACAGACAAGCATTTAAAGAAGTTCACGAATATTTGGCAGATCGAGGAGTTTTGATAAAAAATAATGATAAAATTGCATATCAAAAACTGATCCTCGACCAAATTGAAAAGAGTTTTAATGTTAGTCTTGCCAGCCAATTTAATTATTCATTAACTAAAAACAGAATAAAAATGATGACAAGAATAAATTCAGGAAAACTAGCAAAATTTAAAATTTTATTAGTATTACCATTAATTGCAATATTATTAATGGCATTTTCAATTGATATTACAAAGGAAAGAGCATTAGATAATAATCAATCACACATTCAAACTCAAGAACAAAGCAGTTCTGTTCCTTCAATTTTCCCGGTTAAAAAGGTAGAAGGAGTTAAAATTTCATCGGCTTATGGAATGCGCATGCATCCAATTAAGAAAGTTAAGATGATGCATAATGCTGTTGACATTAAAGCTCCTGAAGGGACACCAGTTTATGCTACCGCTGATGGTTTGGTTCGTAAGGTAAAACAAAATCACAAAGAGGGTGAAGGATATGGTAAATTCATTATAATTGATCATGAAGAAGGATTTTCAACGCTTTATTCGCAGCTTTCAGCATATAATGTGAAGGAAAGCATGGAGGTGCATAAAGGTGATGTAATTGGATTTGTTGGTAGTAGTGGATTATCGACAGGATCACATTTACATTACGAAGTAAAAAAAGATGGTGAAAATGTAGATCCGGAAGATTATTTCAAATAATCAAATTAATACCGTTTCGTTAAAATTAGAACGCAGATAACACTGATTCGCCGATTGGCGGAACGCAGATTTACACAGATTTTTTAATAATCCGTTTTTATCTGCGTTTGAAAATCAGTGTCATCAGCGTTCTTTTCGAATAAACACAATGTGGTTTATATTAATAATTAAGATGTTAGTTCGTCAAAATTAATTGGCAATGCTAGTAATATTTGTTACAATTGTATTGTATTTTGAATCGATGCTGTTATGGCTAAGCTTTCCGGTATATTACAACAGTTTAAAGCTGAAATAAGTCAATTAATTCAGGAAAAAGAGTATTCAAAAATTCTAAATAAAATTGATAATCTACATAAACAACTGAAGATTAAAAATGATTTAAAGCAATTAAATGAGGACTTAGATAGAAGAATAACTGAAAAAACCCGGGAATTAAGTGATAGCGAAGAAAAGTTTAAAACCATTTTTCAATCATCTAGAGATGCATTAATGCTACTTACTACTAAAGGATTTTTCGATTGTAATCAGGCAACTATTGATATTTTCGGTTTTCCTAATAAGGAAGAGTTTCTTAATCTACATCCTTCGGATATTTCTCCGGTGTATCAACCAGATGGTGAAAATTCGATAGATCTGGCTAATAAATATATCGGTGATGCTCTGAACAAAAAAATACCAATGTTCGAGTGGGTACATAAGAAAAAGAATGATGTATTTTTCTATTGTGAAGTTTTATTATCTCCTATAACTTTAGGTGGAGAAAATGTCGTACATGCTGTGGTAAGAGATATTTCTGAAAGGAAAAAAGCCGAAAGTGTAATTAAGAAAAGTGAAGAAAAATTTAGAAAACTTGCTAAACTATCACCATCCGGAATTTCAATTCAAAGAAAAAACAAATATTTTTATGTAAACCTTGCCTGGGCAGAAATTACAGGTTATAATATTGATGAAATGGATAATGTTAGCCCATTTGATATTATACATCCTGATATGAAAGATTTTGTTTGGGAACTTTCTGATAAGAAACTAAAAAAGAAAGGGGCAACCTTACGGTATAATCTTAAAATTATAACAAAACAAAAAAAGATAAAATGGCTCGATATTTCAATTTCTACAATTGTGTTTGAAAATGAATTTGCCTCCATGGCAGTTTATAATGATATTACCGAAGTACGTGAAATACAGGAAACTCTTAAATCAAGCGAAAAAAAATATCGAAGTTTAATAGAAAATCTTAAATATGAATATTTCTTTTACAGACATAAGCTTGATGGAGTTTTTGAATATATAAGTCCTTCAATAAAAAATGTACTGGGTTATTCTCAGGAAGAATTCATGACTCATTTTTCCAAATATTTAACCGATAATCCGATTAATAAAGAGGTTAATAAAAAAACAGAACTTTCAATAAAAGGGATTCAGCAGTTACCATACGAACTTGAAATTTATGATTCGCATAAAAACACTCACGTATTAGAAGTTTCCGAAACGCCATTAACTGATATTGAAGGAAATATTATTGCAGTAGAAGGTATTGCACATGATATAACAAAACAGAAGAAAGCAGAAGAAATAATTAATCAACAATTAGAAGAAATTACAGTCCAGAATGAAGAAATACGGTCGACTAATGAAGAAATACATGCTGTAAATGATGATCTTGAGAGAAGAATTGAAGAAATAAACAGGTTAAATGAAAATCTGAAAATAAGCGAAAATGAATTAAGAGCCTCAAACGCTCAAAAAGATAAATTTTTCTCATTATTAGCTCATGATTTGAGAAGTCCTATTGGTAATTTCTTGCAAATTTCAGAACTTCTGAAATTAAATTATGAGGAACTCTCGAAAGATCAGATAAATAGCTTCTTTGATAATTTGTATACATTAGCTGATAATACTTTTAAATTACTTGATAATCTTTTAATGTGGTCTCGTAGCCAACTGGGAAGATTAGAAATTAAGAATGAAAATATTAACCTGTTTAAAATTGTTGAAGATGTAGTAGTCCTGTTTGAAGAAAATTTGGTATCTAAAAGAGTTCGGCTCTTTAATGAAATACCGGAAGAACTTAATATTAATACTGATCTAAATGTTATTCAGACTGTTTTCCGGAATTTAATCAGTAATGCCATAAAATTTTCTTATTCAGGAGGTTCGGTAACTGTAAATGCAAAAATCGAAAAAAATGATATTAATAATAATGCCTATATTATAGTTTCCGTTAAAGATACCGGGGTTGGAATTCCAAAAGACAAAATAGATAAAATTTTCGATATAGATGTGGATTATACTACCCTTGGAACTAAAAGTGAGAAAGGAACAGGATTGGGATTGATTTTGTGCAAAGAACTAATTGAAAAAAATGGCGATAAAATTTGGGTTGGGAGCGAAGAAGGGAAAGGAAGCACTTTTTACTTTACCCTGAGGCGTTAGTTAATTAAACTAAAATCTAAAAATGAAATTCATGGTCTGTCCGCAATGTGGTATCGCAAATTTTTATGTTAAGAATTCTATAGGTGAGAGATTAAATGTTAAAGTTACAAGAGAATTGGATATCATTCCCGTTGATGAATCAAAAAGCCTGGAAGGTTTTAATTTGAATGAATTGTTTTGTTTAGGTTGTTCCTGGCATGGTAAAATTAGTGACTTAAAAAAATATTAAATTATTACAGATCAATATTGTTTTAAACGCTTTCTTTAAAGATTTAGATTCCTGCATTCGCAGGAATGACATTGAGGCAGGAAAATAAATCCTTTGTCATTCCGCACTTGATGCGGAATCTCATTAACTAAACAACGTTGAATTACAGATTGATAAAATAAACAGGGCTGCCATAATTGGCAGCTCTGTTTTGATATTCTTACAAAAATTTCAATTTACAGTTATTCTAAATTAGAATAAAATTGCCCATGTATAAAGGGTTTTGTAAGGTGTCAACATCACTTGAATATCTCTTTTGAATAAAATATAAAAAATAATCACAAAACAGGGGGTCACCTTTTTGCATATTTCGGAATAAATAGGTGAAGACTACCCTTATCTCTTTTCCTGCTATTATTATAGCATGCTTATTATTTTATGCTTTTTCAAAAAAGATTAAATAAAATACTAAAACATGATTAACCCAAAAAATTACCTAAAAGGCATGACTGTTGCTCAAACCAAGCAATTAAAAAAATTAAGAGCAACCATTGAAAAAACTAAATTACCTCCCCGAAACGTTGATCAAAACCTTTTAATAGCAACATTTAATATTCGCGAATTTGGCGAAAAACCGCGTGAATCATTTGCGATTAATGCTTTGGCCGAAATAATATCTTCTTTTGATATTGTTGCGATTCAGGAATTAAGAAGTAATCTATCCGATCTCAAACGATTAATGGATGTATTAGGTCCATACTGGAAAGTAATTTTTAATGATCCTGCGGGTGCTAAAAAAAATAAAGGAAATGATGAACGTTTAGCATACATCTATGATGGAAGAATACTGAAATTTACGGGTATGGCGGCCGAACTCTTAATTTCAGATTACTTTTTCGGTAATGATGATGGTAGAACAGTTCCATGGCGCACTCCTTATATGGTTTCATTCCGTGCTGGCACTTTCGATTTTATGATGCTTACAGTGCATATACAATGGAATAAGAAAGGTGGAATTAAGGCAAGAACAAAAGAAATTGCAATGATTGCCAAATGGATTAAAGAACGTAGCGATAAATCAAAATTATACGATCAGGATATATTTATCTTAGGCGACTTTAATATTCCATCATTAGGAAGCCAAACCTTTAAAGCCTTAATCGATAATGGACTCGAAATTCCTGAAGAATTACATGAAATAAAAACAAATCTTAAGAAAAGTAAGCATTACGATCAAATAGCATATTTTAAAGAAAATACCAATTGTTCTATAATATCAGCAGGTATTATTGATTTTTATGATACATTCTTTAAGGGATTAACTGATGATTATGATGACATGACATATCAAATTTCCGACCATTTACCTTTATATGCAGAAATTAGAATTAATGAAACAGATTTAGATCAGATGATTAAAAACGGTGATCTCTTATAAAACCTATATTCTTTTAAATATTAACATATTAAAAATCAGGAAAAATGAAAGAAAAGGAATTTTTGAAAAGAGCAATGGACGAAATAGATGATAATCCTTCATCCAGGATTCCTCAAACAGTAAAGAATATAAAAGATAATAACGACTACATGTACGATGCACATATGCATGTTTTCGATAAAAAATGTGCAGCAAAAAACTATTTTCTTTTACGTTTAATTGAAAAATTGGACGAAAAAAAGGGTGTTACTGATGACATTGTTGAATTCATATATGAAAAGGAATACGATAATGAAATCGATGATTTGTTCCGAATAATGGACTTTAATTCTATGGATAAGGTGCTCGACTATTATATTGAAAATTTTGCCTATCAAAAGAAAATGATCTTTGTTCCTTTAATGGTCGATCTTAATTCTTGGATATTTAAACCTAAAAAATCAATTCATCGGCAAATAAACGAACTAAAAAGATTAATGAATAATTATGCCGTTTTGCCATTTCATTCCATCGATCCTGTTCAGTCCGAAACAAAAGGTCTGAATAACCTTTACAACTTATTTATACATGCATTTACCGGGCATAACAAATTATTTGGTGTTAAACTATACCCAGCATTGGGATTCTTACCTTCTCATCCTCAATTAATGCCAATTTATGAAGTTTGCCAGGCAAAAAATATTCCGGTAACAACACATTGTGGCGGCACAATAATTCGAACCAATAAAAAGAATATTGTTTTAGAAGGATTTCAAATTATAAATAACGAAGTGGTTTCTTATACCGATAAACTTACCGAAAAAGGAAAAGAAAGAGCTCAACGATTAAATAATCCTGCACTGTGGGAACCTGTACTTAAAACTTTTCCTAAACTAAAACTTAATCTCGGGCACTTTGGAGGGATTGACGAATGGAAAAAATATCCGGCACAAACAAATCAGGATAGAATTCCTAAAATCCAACAATTAATGAATGAATATCCAAATGTGTATACCGATTTTTCTTACAATTTATCTGAACAAAAAATAATTAAAAAATTCTTCGATACTATTTCAAACAATACTCTCTTCGAAGAAAGGACAATGTTTGGTACCGATTATTGGATGGTGCTTGCTGCTCGCGATTATTACAAAAATCAGGTAAACTTTATCGATCAGGCAGCAAATTATAACTTAAAAGATACTCTCTTACTCAATAATCCCAGAAAATTCCTTTTTAATAAAGTTGTATAAGCTTATTTGAATATTATCAATTTTAACAATAAAAAACTAAATCATGCCAGAAATTACACTAACAAAAGAACAACTTCAAAAAATTCAGGAAGATATGTTCAAAACGGAAGAAATGCTCACTGATGCTGAAATTAATGCAATAGCTCAAAAAGTAAATAAATCTGTGAATTTGCCTCTTATTAATGAAAACAAAGAATTCGTTGTATACGTTAAAATTATTAAATGGATCGATCGCCGGCTTTATCAATTATTACCCAACGAGTATTATAAACTAGTTAAAAGTACTACCGATGGTATATCCGCAAAGGAAGCAGAATTAATTGAAAAAAGAATAACCCCTCTGATTAATAATTTCGTAAATATTCCTGTTTTAACCGAAAAACAAGAAGGTAAATTAATCGGTTTGGTTTTAGGCATTATAATCAAAGCAATGATTAAAGGTTTTAAACTGGAGCAAAAAGAACCCAAAAACTGAGTAAGTGTCTTTCGCTTGCGCCCCGCTAGCGCGCGTTTATAACGCGTGCTTCGTTCTACGCTGCGCAAAAGAGCTAATTTTTTTCACATCTTTCTATTTAATATAATCCTTTTTCTAAAAAAAAGTTTAACTTAGATTTCAAGAAAATGATATGAAATGTTAAACACTTCTTTGATTCTACATGAAAAAGTCTCCTTTCAAAAAAATGTTTGGAGTGACATTGAAAAGGAATTGTCTTTAGAAGAAGTATTAAAGAGTATTAAAAGCGAAACATATGCATTTCAGACGAATAAGTTAAGGAATTATGTTCGGACTGATAATAAAGAAATGTATGATACTCATAAAAAACGTTTAGCGGCAGTTACATTCTGTGGTACTTTTGAAGTTCGAAAAAAAGTGAATCTTAAAGTTTACAATGAAATATTAGTCCTCGATATTGATAAATTGGATAATGACGAATTAAAACGAGTTAAATCGGTTCTTTTTAGAGATAATTTCATTTTTTCATTTTGGGAATCGCCTTCTGGTAATGGTATTAAAGGTCTCATAAAACTTGAATATTTAAATTTAAAAGAAGAGTATGACCAAAATAATATTCATGGTTTTGCATTTAATGTTATCTCTAAGTACTTTTTAGAATCATACGATATTGAACTTGATGAGAGTGGTAAAGATATAACGAGACTTTGTTTTTTATCTCATGACCCCAATATAGCAGTAAAGGAAAGCTACAATCCATTTAAAGTTAATATTGAATCTTTTGAAGAATCTGAGATACTGAAAGAGAAAAAGGAGATTACTTCAGATTTAAAATCATTAAGACCAATAAACTTAAAAAACAAGTTGTATAATCCTGAGTCAAGAAATGATTCTAATGATAGAGTTACAATTCAAAAAATAGTTAGATTTCTTGAAAAAAGGAAAATCTCAATTACTGATTCATATGATAAATGGTACAAAGTAGCTTACGCTATTTCAAATACATTTACTTATGACTTAGGAGAAAAATATTATTTAAGATTATGCAGATTAGATGGAAGTAAACATGACGAATTGGAAAGTAAAAATATGTTGAGATACTGTTATGAGCATTCAACTGGTCTGATAAACTTTAATACATTAGTATTTTACGCACAAAAAAAAGGATATGAATTTAAAAGCAGGTAGTAGCGAAGATGGACATACAATTTTAATTAGTTTAACTAACCGTGTAAAAGTATGGACATGAGTATTGGCATTTTGTTAGCACTGCTGAGTTTAAATGTTAAGACAGTATAATTTTGTTCATTATGGCAAATAATTTACCGGAGACTACCTGCTTTTATTATGAAAAGAATTGAAAAGTATTTTGATGAAAAAGAGATATTAAAATATCTTTATAAATGGCGTGCAAAAATTGCTAATCAAAAAAGTAAAAAACACTTACTTCATTTACTATCGGATAGCGCTTCTTTTAATTATCATAAAATTGATAAGTTAGATTTTGAAATTGAGATATCGAAAGTCTTGCCAAGTAGAAAAAAATGGAAAAGAATTGGCCAAAGTGAAAGATATAATGGAAATGGTCTTTTATTAAATTCTAAAGATAAGAATATAAAATCGCTTCAAAAGACGGTTAATTTTTATAAAAAACATTCACCTGAAGAACCATTCTTGAAAAATTTAAATGAACTTGTACGCAACATTCAAAATGAGTTGAATAATCAACATTTAAAAATTGACTCACCAGAAATAATTCCAAAGGTTAAAGATCTTAATGAAAAAACTTGTAGACCAATTTCCTTATTTAAACTAAAAGATAAATTATTAATTTGTTTAGCAAATAAGTATCTAACAGATTTATTTGACCCTTATTTTTATAATAAATCATTTGCATTTCGACCTGCGCAATTAAAAGGAGAGTATAAGGAACAAGTTACGCATCATGATGCTTTTAATGAGATTATAAAATATAGAGAAAAGTTTAAGGGAAAAGAATTGTATGTCGCTGAGTGTGATATGAAAAAATTCTATGACTCAGTTAATCATAAAATAATTAAAAAAGCTTTTAGAAAATTTATTTGGAAAGTTCGGTTAAGTTTTAAAAACAACTTTGATAAAAGAGTAGAAAAAATATTTTATGAATATCTTAACTGTTATCAGTTTAATAATAATGTTTATCCATTAAATAATGATAACAAGTATTTTGAATCTCATAAATTAAAGGATTTTAAATATGAATGGATTGAAGAAGAGTTAAAAGAAAAAAATTACTATAACGATTTAGAAAAAGAAAATATTGGAGTTCCGCAGGGTGGAGCTTTATCTGGACTAATTACTAACATTGTATTAGATTATGCAGATAAAGCAATTGAAAAACTTAATTCTCCTTATTTGCTTTATCTACGATATTGTGATGATATGATTGTAATCCACCCAGATAAACAAATATGTGAAAAGGCTTTAAATATATACATAAATGCTCTTAAAGAATTGAAATTGGTACCACATGAGAATTCATTTGATATAAGTAATAAGAAAAAAATGTGGGACGCAAAAACAAAGGGGCCATATAAATGGACATTAGATACTAAAACTGGGGTTTCATGGATTGGCTTTGTTGGATATGAAATAGATTTTGATGGAAATTTAAGAATACGTAAAAAGTCATTCAAAAAAGAGAAACAAAAGCAATATGAAACTATAAAATATGCACTAATCTTAGCGAAGAAAGGAGATCAAAGGAAAAAAAACAAATCAATTGAAGAATCAATAATAAATCGATTAATTGGTATGTCAATTGGAAGAGTTAAAATTTGGAATTATAAAAAGATTGAAAATGAAATGTGCTGGACTAATGGATTTAAGTTATTGAACGATAATAAATATTCCCGAAAGCAGTTAAAATCACTTGATTACACTAGAAATAGACTCTTGATGAAGCTAAATAGAAGACTAAATAAATTTGATGATACAGATATTCCTGCTAATAAAATAAAAAGCAAAAAGGACAATTCTTTATGGTATGGTGCGCCTTTTAGTTATTATTATCATTCTGTAAAAAAAGAAAATGAATAATCAACCTAATATAAACACATTGGTCAGCTAATGCTTCCCCGTTCGGCGTAGTTTGTAACTACATCGTTATATTTTAGGTAAGTTGTACTTACTATTTTGCAATAGCGGAATGTAATACCCCGCTAGCGCGCGTTTATAACGCGTACTCCGTTCTTCGTTGCGCAAATGAGTTTAAATCTATCCATAGAATCTTGATTGTGAATAACATAATTTGAGAACTTTTTGCTCTGAAAATTTTACTTGTTTGGTTTATTTTGTAACTTGCCTAAACGAAAAATGCAAAATATTTAAAGTTAGACTTAAAATAAAAAAACATGAAAAAAATATTACTATCTCTAATTGTAATTACAGTTTCTGTATTTCTATTTGCACAAACACCAAACCAATTTAAATACCAGGCAGTATTGCGAAATACAGACGGAACAATAATGGCAGAAGAAAGTGTAACCATTATTATTTCCATATTGAAAAGCGACCTTACAACAAGTGTATTTGAAGAAACACATAACATCACAACAACAACTCTGGGTTTAATAAATTTAAACATTGGTTCGAAAGAAGATTTAAGTGTGGTAGATTGGACATTAGATGAGTATTTCATAGAAATAAGTGTAAACGAAACTGTAATTGGAACAAATCAGTTGTCAAGTGTGCCTTACGCATTACACGCAAAAACTGCCGAAACAATTAGTGAGCACAAATACCAAATAGGCGACTTTGCACAGGGCGGGATAGTATTTTGGCTTGACGAAACAGGAGAACACGGTTTGGTATGTGCTAAAACAGACCAAGACGGAGGTAGTGGAGTAAGATGGTATGCAGGAACATCTGGTAATACACAAGCCAAAGGAGACGGACCTTATGCAGGTGAAGCTAACACTGCAATAATTATAGCAGCACAAGTAGCAATAGGTGATGATGGAAATACCTACGCTGCAAGAATATGTAATGAACTACAAATAACCGAAAGCAGTAAAACATATGGCGACTGGTATTTACCTGCAAAACAGGAATTGAATTTAATGTACCAAAACAGAGGAACAATTAATGCAACTGCCACAGTAAACGGTGGTGTTGCTTTTGTTGCTTCCACCTATTGGAATTCGACCGAGTATAATAACTACCATGTGTGGTCCCAGAGGTTCAGTGATGGCGTTCAGCTCCACAACCATTCGAGCGGCACACACTATGTTCGTGCTATTCGGACTTTTTAACAATTCAACTATTTATCAATTTAATAATACCTCCGTTCGGCGTAGTTTGCAACTACGTCGTTCTATTTTAGGTAAGTTGTACTTACCATTTCGCAATAGCGGAATGTAATACCCAGCAGACCGTTAGCCCTCATTAGGTAAAAAAACAACTTTGAAAAATGAATATAATAACATAAAAAAGGAGGAAAATGAAAAATAAATTAAAATTAAGCTTGGTAATATTACTCTTTCTCGGACTGAATAATATACAAGCACAAGAAACCATACCTACCACAGGCGGAGAGGCAAGCGGAGGCGGTGGTTCTGCGAGTTACACCGTAGGACAAGTGTTTTATACCGTCAATGTAGGAACAAATGGAAATTCCATAGCACAAGGCGTACAACAGCCCTACGAGATTTCAGTAGTAACAGGAATATACGAAGCAAAAGATATTAACTTATCTGTTTCGGCATATCCAAACCCTACAACTAACTATTTAACCGTAAAAGTTGAAAACTACGAAACTGAAAATTTAACCCTTCAACTGTACGATATGCAGGGAAAACTTTTACAAAGCGAGAAAATTACAGGCAACCAAACAAGCATTGTTATGAGCAATTTTGTACCTGCAACTTATTTTGTAAAAATAATTCAAGGCAATAAAGAAGTAAAAGTATTTAAAATCATTAAAAATTAAGGAGGAATAAACAATGAAAAGAATATTTGTAATTTTAGTAGCCGTATTAATAACTGCAAGCTTGTTTGCACAAGCACCAGAGAAAATGACTTACCAAGCCGTAGTAAGAGACGATAACAGCACACTTATTACAAGTACGCAAGTAGGAATAGAAATAAACATTTATCAAGAAGGTTCTGCAAGCGAAACATTGGTATATACTGAAACGCAAACACCTACAACCAATGCCAACGGATTGTTTAGCATAGAAATAGGCGGACAAACAGGTTTTGACACCATAACTTGGGCAAATGGTCCATATTTTTTAGAAACAAATATTGATGTTGCGGGTGGAACCAACTACACTATTACAGGAGTAAGCCAACTATTAACAGTGCCTTACGCATTACACGCAAAAACTGCCGAAACAATTAGTGAGCACAAATACCAAATAGGCGACTTTGCACAGGGCGGGATAGTATTTTGGCTTGACGAAACAGGAGAACACGGTTTGGTATGTGCTAAAACAGACCAAGACGGAGGTAGTGGAGTAAGATGGTATGCAGGAACATCTGGTAATACACAAGCCAAAGGAGACGGACCTTATGCAGGTGAAGCTAACACTGCAATAATTATAGCAGCACAAGTAGCAATAGGTGATGATGGAAATACCTACGCTGCAAGAATATGTAATGAACTACAAATAACCGAAAGCAGTAAAACATATGGCGACTGGTATTTACCTGCAAAACAGGAATTGAATTTAATGTGCCAAAACAGAGAAACAATTAATGCAACTGCCACAGCAAACGGTGGTGTTGCTTTTGTTGCTACCTACTATTGGAATTCTACCGAGTATAGTAGCAGCTATACGTGGGCGCAGGATTTCAGTAGTGGCAATCAGCATGGCAGCAGTAAGAGCAATACCTACAGGGTGCGTGCTGTTCGGGCTTTTTAACAATTCAACTATTTATCAATTTTAAAATAAAAAGGGCTGTCAATTTCAACAGCCCTTTGTTTCTTGTTAAGCCTTAAT
>JAIORB010000083.1 GCA_021108325.1 Bacteroidales bacterium
GCTTATTTCTGTTACTCATTATCAATCTGTGATTTTAGCATTATTTATTGGTAACTAGTTCTTATGTGGTATAATGTTCCATCTAAATGTATATGTGCGGATAAGGTGGAATAGCTTGAATCCTCCAACAAACCCAACTTAACACATAAATCGTAAAAAATATTAAACATCATATAATTATTTTAAAATTTTTACTTAAAAATAACTAATCTATGTCGAAATCCAATTGATCAAGAGGACTAATTATTTTTCCAATGTCTCTTTTGGTTACATGTGTATATATTTCGGTTGTTTTTGAGCTTCGATGCCCTAATAACTCCTGGATATATCTCAAATCTGTTCCTTTATCCAATAAGTGAGTCGCAAAACTATGCCGTAATGAGTGAACACCTCCAAATCGCTTTATTTTGGCCTTTGCTTTCGCTTTTCGAAATATTTTCTGGACACTCGATTTGCTATATTGACCACTTTCCTGATTTTCAAATAACCATATTTTAGGCTTATATGTGTTATAATAAATCTTTAACAGGGGAATAATACTTTCCGATAATAACGAATATCTATCCTTTTTCCCTTTTGCCTGACGAATGCAAATTAACTTTCTGCGAGTATCAATATCACTTAATTTTAAATTTACAGACTCACCTAATCGTAATCCCGATGAATATATTATCGATAAAATCAGCTTATGCTTTACATTGCTAACTGAATTTAACAGTCTTTTTATTTCTTTCTGATTAAAAACCTGAGGTAAATGTCTTTCTTTTTTAGGTCTTTCAAATTCATCAATATCGATACATACATTTTGAACAATGCTAAAAAACTTTTTTAATGCACTAATGGCTACACTTTGAAATGATGTGGATCTTTGCCCACGTATAATATACTCATGAACATACTTATTTATATCTTCATTAGTTAAATCTTCAGGATTTTCTCCTTTAAAATAATTTAAAAAATGATTAACATGTAATGTGTAATTTTCAACAGTATTTTTACTGTAACGCTTATTTTCCAGATATTGCCTGAATTGACTTAACCATATTTCCGATTTATTGTTTTTTACAACTAGTTTTTCGTCTTTCGGAACTTCAATAACCGGTTTTTTAATTTCTCTTCCCGATTTCTTGAAATGTTTTTCGTCTATAAATCTTAGCAGAAAATGTCTGTAATCCGTTCTGTAATTGATATACCAGCAGGCCATAGTATTGCTCCACTGGCAATTAGGTATTTTCTCTACTGCATTTATCAAATCACGATCATAATCAAAAACAAGTTTAATAACTGATTTATCATTATGTTTGGATTGTTTTAATGTAATTATACTCATGAAAAAAGTTTTACTGATATTTTAATTGAAGATAGTAAAAAATCATGAATTATGCATACCAAACCCTGAACTTTTAACTCGAAGTTTCAAATTGCCAACTGTAAACCTAAATATTTATTTATAACCAAGAATCTTTAATATATCCTGAGGTTCTTGTTCTTTGGAAAATAGTTTCGTTGTGAAATTACCATCTTTATCTTTATCAATAATAATTTGTTTAGGAAAGGGAATAAGGCAATGCTGTAAACCTTCAAAACCACCTAATGTGTCCTGATAAGCACCAGTATTAAAAAAGCCAATGTAAAGCGTGTTGTTTGGATTATATGTAGGTAAATAAATTGCATTACTATGTTGTTCAGAGTTATAATAGTCGTCGCTATCGCATGTTAATCCACCTAAAAAAACCCGCTCGTATGTGCTATGCCACTTATTTATCGGCAACATCACAAATCGTTTGTTTATAGCCCAGCTATCGGGCAGTGTAGTCATAAAAGAACTATCGATCATATTCCATGCTTCACGATCATTTTGTTTTTTTTGTCCTAAAATAGAATAAATTATTCCACCACTTTCACCAACAGTAAATGATCCGAATTCAGTAAAAATGTTTGGTTCCATTAAATTATTGGTATCACAAAACAGTTTAATCTGAGATATGATTTCGTCGGTAATATATTCATAATCGTAATCGAAGGAAAGAGTGTTCTTAATAGGAAATCCACCTCCAATATTTAAAGAATCCAGCTCGGGGCACACTTTTTTAAGTTCGCCGTAAACGGTTAAACATTTTGCTAATTCGCTCCAGTAATAAGCATTATCTTTAATACCCGTATTGATAAAGAAATGCAGCATTTTTAATTTAACATTTGGATTTTCTTTTACCTGTTTTAGATAAAAGTTCACAATATTTTTATATCCAATACCTAAACGGGAAGTATAAAATTCAAATTTAGGTTCTTCTTCCGAGGCAATCCTAATTCCTATTTCAAAAGGAACGTCAATTAATTCTTCAAGCCTGTCCAGCTCCTTGTAATTGTCGATTATTGGAATTGTATTTTTAAATCCACTATTAATTAATCGGGCAATATTTTCAATATAAGCATCGCGCTTAAAACCATTGCAAATTATATATGTTGATTTTGTTATCTTTTTATCCTTGTAGAGCGATTCAACAATGTTTATATCGTATGCCGATGATGTTTCAATATGAATGTCGTTTTTAAGAGCTTCGTGCAGCACATGCTTAAAATGTGAGCTTTTTGTACAATAGCAATAGTGGTATTTACTCCTGTAATTTACTTTTTCCATGGCATCTTTGAACCATGTTTTAGCTCTTTGAATTTGATTTGAAATTTGGGGTAGGTAAGTAAATTTTAAGGGAGTTCCATATTTTTCAACGATATCCATCAGTGGAATATTGTGAAACATAAGATTTTCACCATCTAAATCAAACTCTGGTTGTGGAAAACCAAAAGTTTGTTCAATTAAATCCAGGTATTTAATTTTCATTTATATAAAGATATAAATTTTTTAAAATAGACAACAAAAAAGCCACATCAAATGTGGCTTTCTATAAATGTTAAATATTATTTTTAATAATACAAAATCCAGGCTTGTAATCCTTTTTCCTGTGCAAGAAATTTATATTCGGCAATAGCTTTCCGTTTATCAGCAAAAGAGTTAAAGCTAACTGCATGCATCCCGTTTCGTTCGGCTAATTTTTCTGCATTATAACCATCAGTTTTAAGTTTGTTTAAATAAGATATTGCATATTTTTCATTCTTGAAACTGCCGGCAATAATATAATATTTCTTTTGTGGTGTTGCCGATTTCTTAACTTCAGGTTTAGTTGCTGCTTTTGTTGTTGTTTTTTGCTTACCTGCCGTAGTAGATTTTGTTTGCTCCGACTTTGGTTTAACCGCAGTTTTTTTGGCAGTAGTAGGTTTCTGTTTTTTACTTACTTCTTCTGTTTTTACTTTTTCCTTATTCAAAACTTTTTTAACCGTTTCAAAATTTAAAAGAGCCCAAATAAAAATTGCAGCAAGAGGTAGTCCTATTGCAATTGACCACACAAGACCTTTATTGATAGGTTTCTTCTCTTTTTTATAGCTGTAAATAGGTTTAATTTGTGCAGCTGTAGGTGTTGCCTTGGGTTCCTCACCTGTCGGACCTGCCTTATCGGCAGACAAGCGAGCAGGCTCTTTTTTCTCAGGTTTAAATTCTTCTAGCTTAGATTCTTTCTTAATTTCCTCTTTTTTAGCTTCAGCTGCCTTTGGTTTTTCTGCTGGTTTTGTTTCTTCTTTTGCAGCTACAGGTGCTTTCTTAGTTGTGCTGGGTTTGCTTTTTGTTGTTGGTTTTGTTTCTGTTTTCTTTTCCTCTTTAGGTTTTTCAGCTTTCCCGCCTGCCGGACCTGCCTTGTCGGCAGACAAGCGGGCAGGTTCTTTTGTAACTATTGAAAACTGAACTTTCCCCTGTTTATCAGCTTCAAACTGACCAAATCCTTCTATTATATATGGTTTCTCCTGTTCAAGTTCTTTTTTAATATCCTCAATGAATTGTGTGATTTTTTGGGCTGCCTGCTCCTTAGTAATATTTTCTTTTTTAATGATATACTTTTCGAGAAGCTCATCATTAAACTTAAGAAATGGGCTAAAATAAATATCTTTTAGCTTTTCTTCTAAAGTTTTCGCGTCCTTGCTTTTTGAAGTAGCTCTTACCAAAAATGCCCCGTAGTTTGGAACAATTACTCTATTGTTTGTAGCAAGTAAATCCTGAATGTAGGTTGCGATCATGACGGTTGTTTTTTATTGTTAGATTTTGATTGTATAAATGTAATAATTTTAATTAAAATTTACAGTGTTGATTATGTTAAGTTTACATTCATCACAACAAATGTAATAAAATTTAAGAAATTATGATCACTTCATATTTCTGAGGGATGATAAAAATTTAGCATAAATTTTAGCTACTCTGTATAAAAAGGAAATCTTGGTTAATAAATTAGTCCAAAAGTTTTATTTTAGGATTACTTCACCCTCCGTCCTCCTGCCCGTCCGGCAGGCGGGTCGGACACCTCCCTCAAGCTTGCCTGCGGCAGGCAGGGGAGGACTTCTAATTTAATATCAATTTTAATCGAAGCAAGTATCCCCTTGAGGAGATTATAGGGGTGAATTGCATGCACTTGATAATTTAGAAACTTCTTGTTCTATAATAGTCAGAACCATTAATAGGTTATTTAAAACAGCTCCATCTTCAAAACGCAAAACTGTAAAACCAGCTTGCTCTAATTTTTTTTGACGAGTTAAATCTTTTTCTTCTGCTCCATCAACTAAATGACTAGCACCATCGGTTTCTATGATTAACATCAATTCAGGACACATAAAATCTGCAATAAAATTCATAATCGGTCTCTGACGTAAAAATTTATAACCCTGGATTCGATTCTTCAATGCAAATTTCCAAAGGTATGCTTCAGCTTTAGTCCCTTTTCTACGTAATGTCCTGGCTCTATCCCGAAGATTAATATTGTACAAATAATTGTTCTTTTTTGTTGCTTTTTGCATTACAAGGAGATTAATTCTGAAAATTACGATATTTTTTGGTAATTCATCCTCCGTTTCCCGATAATAATGGATACGAACATCCTCTCAAGCCTGCCTGTTTTATAAGTAAGAAAACAACTTAATATTTTTACTGAGTTACAAATTGCATAATAATCCCACAATTATTTAAAGTGATCCGATATTATGTCACAGCATAGGATTTATTGCGAAATAAGATGTGCAGAATAAGCAAGGTTGTTTTACCTTTTAGCAAACCATTAATAATGATTTTGATTAAATAACGCAAGAATTAAGAATTAATTTTTAGAAAAGACTTTATTTATTGTAGTAAGTAAAGTTTCAATTTTAATAGGTTTCGATATATAATTATCAAACCCGGCATTTAAACATTTTTCTCGATCGTTATCGTGAGCAAAAGCCGTTTGTCCAATAATCTGTAACTCGCTTTTATGTTCTTTTATTTTTTGTGTAGCTTCGATGCCATCCATTCCCGGCATCCTTATATCCATCAGCACGAGATCAATATTGTCGTTGTTCAGGCATAGATCAACAGCTTCTTTCCCGTCTTTTGCCCAAAGGACTTTTGCCTTAGTAGGAGAAAGTATTTCTTCAATTAATTTATAGTTAACATCAATATCGTCAGCAACAAGAACGACCTTGTTTTGCCAGTCAAAAGTGTTCTCAATATTTTCTTCAGCTTTTACAAATTTCGATTCGTTAAGTTCGTAAGGTAATGTAAAATAAATATTTGTACCCTGATCAGGAGTTGACTGAACCCAAATATCACCACCTAAATGATCTACAATTTTTCTGGCTATTGTTAAACCTATTCCGGTACCACCATATTCGCGTGTGAAAGATTCATCTGCTTGTCGAAACAGATCATAAATCATATCAAATTTGTCATTTGATATACCTATACCGGAATCAATAACATAAAATTGAATTTGATTTTTTTCTTCGATAATAGTATAACCAAACTCAACAAATCCTTTAATGGTAAATTTAATGGCATTTTCAATTAAATTATACAGAATTTGTTTCAACCTTATTGGATCAGTAATAATAGAGAAATCTTTAATTTTTGATCCTTTATGCATTGAAAGGTGAATGTCTTTTTTAGTATCATTTTCAATTTGAATACTAAACGAAACATAAAGATCCAAAAGCAGTTTATTTAAATAGCATTCGGTTTTATTAAACTGTATATCACCCGACTGAATTTTTGAAATATCAATTACATCATCGATAAGTTTTAAAAGATTCTGGCTATTATCATTTATAAGCTTATTTAATTTTACTTTTTCTTCATGCAACATTTCATCATCAAGAAGCAGATTAGAAAACCCAATAATTGCATTCATAGGAGTTCGAATCTCATGCGATAAATTAGCCAGGAAAGTAGTTTTCAGGCGGTTTGATTCTTCAGCTTTTTCTTTAGCATTAATTAACTCGTATTCTGTTTTTTTCTTTTGAGTAATATCTAATGATATTCCGCCAATTTGCCACAAGTTATCTACTCCTCTAAAACGGAACTTATGAGTTTGGTATGATTTTAATTCGCCAAGATTATTGGGGAGTTGATCTTCAACAACTAATACTTCGCCATTTAAAACACGTTTATCTTCTTCAATAACACGTTGCGCATATTCTTTTGGAAATATTTCTTCTGGTGTTTTATTTTGACAATTTGCATTTGAAAATATGTAATCCATATACTTATTCAAATATACAGACTTGAAGTTTTCATCTTTAATAAACACACCCAATGGAAGATTATCCATGAATATAGAGAACTGTTGTTCTGTTTTTTGCAGGGCTTCTTCTGCCTCAACTCTTTGAGTAATATCTTTGAAATCTTCAATTATTCCAAGGATTTCTCCATTCTGACCTTTAAATGCAACAGAATTTAAAATTCCGGGAATAACCTTACCTTGTTTGTTCTTTTTCTTAATATCCTGTTCAATTCTGTCTTCTCCATTCTTAATTTGGTTCAAAGGACATTCGGCAGTATGACAATATGGACCCGGGAAAACATTAAAACATTTTTTGCCTTCAGCATCTTCTTTACTTATACCTGACATCATGGTAAACGTTCTATTAACACGAAGAATGTTAAAATCCGAATCAATTAATCGCATGCTATTGCCGGTAGTATTAAAAATCTGGGTTAATTCGGCATTCGTATTAAGAACTTCTTTTGTTTTTTGTGCAAGTCTTTTATCCAGAGAGTCTTGCAAATTAAAGACTTTGCGAATTAAAGTGTTAAACGAAAAGTGCAGAATAATATATGTAGATATAAGAATTAAAAATATGATGAGAAGTGATCTGTATAATATTGCCTGAAATTGATTTTGAAGAACTGAAATATCACGCGTATATACAACTCCTTCAAAACCCTCATTACGGAAACTATTTTCAATATTTATAACATCCAGGTAATAATGTTTTTCGTTAAATTTAAATTTGCCGGGGGTAAGAGACTGGTTCTTTTTTACAACTTCAGCAAGAATTCCTTTGTCAAACAGGGAATGAATCAGGTATTTGTTATCCACAACAGACGATTTAAATTCGCTGAGAATGTCCCGGTTTAAATTTTCAGTATTAAATAAGCTGGCAATTGTAACATCGAATTTTTTTGTTATGTGATCTACAATTTCATTTTCCCGGATAGCGAATTCTATACAGCCAATATATTCTCCATTATTTACAACAGGTTCAGCTATTTTATAATATAAAAGAGAATTAACAAATTCGAATCCGGTCTTTTTTCTTTTTTCTTTATTCGCTGTAAAGACGATTGAATTTTGAGCGGCCGATTTGTGAATATTTCCCGACCCTGTTTCCATGTTTAATGCTAAACGGTTATCCTTTGTATAAAAGCTAACAACAAAATGGTACGGATCTTCAGATTTTAGGATAGTATAAAACGGGAAGATTCTTCGATATAATTTATCAATATTGTTTGACTGGAATTCTTTTTTTATTTCAGGATTATTAACAAAATATTGAATCTTGTCGCGATATAACTGGTTTGTAGTTTGAAGAAGATTTTTAATCTCAATATTTACAATTTCGTTTTCCTTCTGAATTTGCCAGTCGATATATTGTTTTTGGTTTTTAATGCCAAGTGTAAAATATAGAGCGCACAATACAAACAGCACAATCATTACTGTAAATATTGTTTTGATTTTTAATCTTCTTTCGAATTCCATTAATTTCCATCCTCCTCTAGTCAATAAAAACAAAGCTGCAAATAAAGTAAAAAATACCGAATAAAAAAATTACGGTTGACAGGTTTGTAAACATTTTTTAGGAATTTAATCAAAAAAACACATCCTGGCTGTTAATAATTTGAAAATGAGTATTGTAAGTTGCGATAATACAAAGAAATAAATTTTTGGAATGATTAAATTAATTGCTAAGTTTTTTATTTTGATGATATTATAACTAATTTGCAGAATGAATTATAAAATCATCAAAAATGAAATCTAAAAACTGGTTTATCAAGAATCTATTTATAGTATTGTTTATTCTTTTTTCATTTGATATTTGTGCACAGTCGGTATTCCTGGAATTTGAAATAATAAAGGAAATTCCAACAACATCTGTTAAAAATCAGGCTCGTACCGGAACTTGCTGGAGCTTTGGAACAACATCATTTATTGAAACCGAATTAATGCGTATGGGAAAAGGAGAATTTGACCTTTCGGAAATGTTTACTGTTCGTTGTGCTTATCAGGATCATGCAAAATTATATATTCGATATCACGGAAACCTCAATTTCAGCGGGGGCGCTGAAGGCTGGGATATGATCAATGTAATTGACAAATATGGCATTGTTCCACGAGATGTTTATCCCGGTTTAAAGGTAAATCCCGAAAAACATGATCACGGAGAAATGGATAAAGTTCTGAAAGCTATGGTAGATGTTTTGGTTCAGGGGAACAAATTATCGACTGTTTGGAATGACGCAATTTCGGGCGTTTTAGATGCTTATTTAGGAAAGTTTCCTGCAAAATTTGAATATAAGGGTAAAAAATATACTCCCGAAAGTTTCAAAGATTTCCTGGGTATTAATACGTCAGATTACCTGAACTTCACTTCGTATATGCATCATCCGTACTATACGGAATATATTTTTGAATCGCCCGATAACTGGTCGAATGGATTAGTTAAAAATGTTAAACTTGATGATTTAATTGAAATTTTGGATAATGCATTATTAAATGGTTATTCGATAGCCTGGGCAAGCGATGTTAGTGATTATGGATTTGAACATAAAAAAGGATTAGCAATAGTTCCTGAAAAAGAATGGAATGATATGACTGAAAATGAATTTGCTGAAGCTTTTATTAAGCCGGGTAAGCAAAGAGTTATTACTCCCGAAATGCATCAATTAGGTTTTGATAATTATGCGACTACCGACGATCATTTAATGCACATTGTGGGTATGGTTAAAGATCAAAATGGCACGAAATACTATAAAGTAAAAAACTCCTGGGGAAAAAATAGTAATGATTTAGGCGGATATTTTTACGCATCTGAAGCTTATGTTCGATTAAAAACAATGACAATATTAGTTCATAAAGATGCGGTACCTGAGCGAATTTTGAATAATTTTTAAAAGAGATATAAATGATCAGGAATAAATTTCTGATTTTATTTTTTATAACAATTAACCATTTAAATATAAGTGGACAAGATGAACTAAAAAATCCTGCCAGTCTTGCCATTAAACCACAATATGGTATTATTCTTCCGCATTCAAGTAAAGTTGAACATTTAACTCATACAAATCCTTTTGGATTGGAATTAGAGTATTCATGGTTAATGCTTAAAGACAAAAACTGGCAACAATGTAATTGCTATTCGAAAGCAGGAATATCTTTTTTATACATAAACTACGATAATCCGGAAATTGTTGGAAGTTCGTACAATTTGATTGGTTTTGCCGAACCTTTTTTTATCCGATCTAATCGTTTTTTATTTTCTGCAAGAATGGGTATTGGAGCAAGTTACCTGGATAAAATTTATGATTCAGAAGATAACCCTGACAATACTTTTTTTTCTACTCATTTAAATTTCATTATTCATGCTGATATTAATGCATATTATAAGTTAAACGATCAATATAGTTTAATGGCTTATGCTAAATATAATCATATCTCGAACGGAGGAGTGAAGCAACCTAATTACGGAATGAATTTCCCAACTTTTGGGCTGGGATTAAACTATTATCCATCAGGGAAAATCATATTTCCCGATCGTGTAAAAAAGGAGTTTGTTCCGGAGTATTTTTACAATATATATACTTTTGGAATGGTTAAAAAGATTAAGGAAAATGAATATTTTCCCGAAGAAACAACATATGTTTTTGGTTTATATGGCTTGGCAGGAAGAACCATAAGTAAAGTGAACGGATTTAGTGCCGGACTTGAATATATAAATGATGGTGGAGCAAAAGAAGAAATTTCAAGAAAAGGATTATCTGACGATCATCAAAAAATATCCGGATTAATCGGACATCATTTACTATTTGGCAAATTCGATTTATCACAATATTGGGGAACGTACATTTATGCACCATACAAACCCTATAATTTTTATCAGCGATATTCATTAAGCTACAAATTTACCAGACATATTTTAGGAGGAGTAACCATGAAAGCCTATGGCGATGTTGCTGATAGTTTTCATATACTTCTTGGTTTATCTTTTTAATCAATGGTAAATTATTTTTTAATTCCCTTTTTTTAAATTTGTATGATAAATTAACAAAACTGAAATGCTAAAAAGAAACTTAAATTCCGACCAGATTAAATTAATCAAACAATTTCAGAAAAACGAAATCACTGAATATTATATTTATTCCAGGTTGTCAAGGGAAATAAAAAGCAAGAAAAATGCTGAAACACTCCAAAGAATTGGCGATGATGAAATGCGTCATTACCTGTTTTGGAAAGAACATAGTGGAGTTGAAGTAAAACCAAATAAGTGGAAGATTTTCAAATTTTACTGGATTGCCCGTATTTTTGGTATTACATTCGGAATTAAACTGATGGAGAAAGGCGAAGAAGGAGCTCAGGAAGCATATAAAAAAACCTGCGAGTTTATTCCTGAAGCTCAGCAAATTGTTGATGATGAGGATATCCATGAAAAGGAATTAATCGATATGCTGGAAGAAAAAAAGCTGGATTATGTTGGTTCGATAGTTCTGGGTCTTAATGATGCCCTGGTTGAATTAACAGGTACTTTGGCCGGGTTAACATTTGCATTGCAAAACACTCGTTTAATTGCTATTGCCGGATTAATTACCGGTATCGCAGCTTCATTTTCTATGGCGGCATCTGAATATTTATCGACCAAATCGGAAGATAATGGAGGCAATGCTTTAGCTTCATCATTTTATACAGGATTAGCTTATATTTTTACTGTAATCATTTTAATTATACCTTATTTTCTGTTTACAAATTACTTTGTTTGTTTAGCAATGACTATGACTTTTGCTGTTTTAGTAATCCTGTTTTTTAATTATTATATTTCTGTTGCAAAAGATCTGAATTTCAGGAAACGGTTCTGGGAAATGTTTATAATAAGTATGGGTGTTGCTGCATTTACTTTTGGAATCGGATATTTAATAAGAATATTTCTGGGAGTAGATATATAAACTAATCTTGATACTTGATACTTAAATCTTAATACTAAAAAGAATGAACTGGGACAAATTACTTTCCGCAAAAAGACTTGGTTTAGAAAACCGCGAATTTAAAAATACAGATGAGATTCGTTCACAATTTCAACGTGATTATGATCGTATCATATTCTCATCACCCTTTAGAAGATTGCAAAACAAAACACAGGTTTTTCCGTTGCCCGGGAGTGTATTTGTTCATAACAGATTAACTCATAGCCTGGAAGTTGCAAGTGTTGGCAGGTCATTAGCAAATCTGGTTGCACAGGAACTTCGAAAACGAGATGATATTGAAAACAAAGAAATTCTGAATGAACTAGGCTCTATCGTTTCATCAGCATGTTTAGCTCATGATATGGGAAATCCTCCGTTTGGCCATGCAGGAGAAGAAGCTATATCGAAATATTTTGCTGAAGGAAATGGCAAAAAAATACAAAATGTTGTTACCGAAGAAGAATGGAACGATTTAACACATTTCGAAGGTAATGCAAACGCTCTGCGAATGTTAACACATCAGTTTAAAGGTCGGCGTTCAGGTGGTTTTGCACTCACATACTCAACTCTGGCAACATTGATTAAGTATCCTTATGGCTCGGATGCAATGCTACAAGGCAAAAAGAAATTTGGATATTTTCAGGCCGAGAAAGAAACATTTTTAAAAATTGCAGATGAACTGGGCTTGAAAAAAATGAGTGATGAACCTTTGAGCTATGCTCGTCATCCTTTGGTGTTTTTAGTTGAGGCTGCCGATGATATTTGTTACGAAATAATGGATATTGAAGATGCGCATAAACTGAAAATTCTGGATACCCAAACGACTTTTGATTTATTGCTGGGGTTTTTCGATGAAAAAACGGATAAAAAGTTTTTTAAAAATAAAGATGAAATTTTCAAAGAAGTCACAGATATAAATGAGCAGGTGGCCTATCTGAGAGCATCGGTAATTGGAAAGTTGACAAAAGAAACGGCAGATGTTTTTATTAAAAACCACGATCTGATAATCGAAGGTAAATATGATCAAAGCCTTATTAAAGGCTTACAAGGAAAAAGCAAGGAAGCATTTGAAATATGTAAAAAAATAGCTGTAAAAGATATTTATAAGCATCGTTCGGTTGTTAAAATTGAATTAACAGGATTTAATGTTCTGGGAACGCTCTTAGATGAATTTATTACGGCCATTTTTAGTCCTGATAGCGATTATTCAGAAAAAATTCTTTCTATTTTACCTTTGCAATTTAGTGTCGAAGGGCACAGTTTTTACAAAAAAGCAATGTCAATCGTTGATTTTATTTCCGGAATGACAGATTTATATGCTGTTGATTTATACAAAGATATAAAAGGGATGAACTTATAAATGATAGAGGTATTCGAAAAGTACATTTTCCCAAGTCTACACTTCGACAAGCTCAGTGTGACCGCGTAATTTTTAAAAGGTTGTCATCTTGAGCATGTCGAAAGATGAACAACTTCCATACTTTTTGGACAGCTTTATAATAAAATGATTTTTTACATATTTGGCTTGTTCTCCCCTAAGTACAGTTTTGGAACAGCTTCGAATCAGGTAAAATTATATTCAAAATCATTTGCCTATAAGAATAAACGGTGACCAGTAAAATGGATGAGCATATTTCCCTTCATCTATCATTTTTAGTTTTGCCTTTTGTAATGCTTGCGAAAATTCTTGTTTTTCTTGTTCTTCCTCCAACAGGTTTTTGTAAAAATTAATCATTAAATCGGATGTAGAATTATCGGCGACTTTCCATAATGAAACAATTATGTTTTTACTACCCGCATAAAGTAAAGCTCTTGTTAATCCTATCAAGCCTTCACCTTTTTTTATTTTACCCAAGCCTGTTTCACAAGCTGATAATACTGTTAAATCGGCATTTAATTTCAGATTATAAATTTCGCCCGAATATAAAATTCCGTCTTCGTTTAATGTAGAATCTTGTGCTAGTAATATTCCCGATAATTCAGGTTTTTCAGTATTCACAAATCCATGTGTAGCAAAATGCAAATATTTATATTTTTCTACTTCCTTCGATTTTAAAAACTCTTCATTTGCACTTTTTTTAATTTGTACTAAAGCTTTTTTACCTCTTTCATCGAACTGTTTAAAAATTGCCTGTACTTCACTTTCTGTTCCGGGCAACGGGCTAACATATCCACCATCCACAAGCCTTCCCCTTGTTTCTATTGTATCATTTAGTTCTGTGTCGAATGCTCTAAGCAACTCCCTTGTTCTAAGGGTCAAACCTGCTGTGTTAGAATCATCAAAAACCGGAGCAAATGCAAGCCAATCATTTAAGTCGGTATGTTCGATTTTGGTTCTTGACTCTTTCGGAAAGGTTTTATAAAATAAGTTAGCCGAATATGAATACGAAATATTATATTTCTTTACCAGGTAAGATAAATCTTTCCATTCTTTATCCTCAGGATTTTCTGTTAGCAGAGTTTCAAAAGGAATCATGCTTAACTCGGCATCAGGTATAATAATAAGATTTTGAATTTCATTATCTACATTTCCGGGGATTAGCTGACTGTACATTTTATAAGCATACTTTTTATATACTTCAGCAAACATTAAACTGTTGGTGTAAAGAAGACCGTTACGAAAATTACGTATAGTATCAGCAAGGTTTTCAATAGCAGGAACAGTTTTAATATCCAGATTTTTCTTTGTTATTGTAAAAATTGTAATCGTGCTGTCGCCTGTGAAATAGCTTATTACGGCAATTTTGTCGTCAAGTATTTTTTGGATTTCTTTCACACTCGCAGGTTTACGATTGTATTTCAGTTCAAAATATTCAGGATAATTACTTTCAAAATCCGCTATCAATTCATCGTATTGACGATTAGCTTTAAACAGTTTATCATTGAATAATATTTCCTGTGTACTATCAGGTTGTTCGGCTAGTATTTTTTTATAAAGTGCAATATCAATTTGCAATTTATGTTCTTTTATGAGCAGAGTATCCGGGATCCCTGCAAATTTCTGTGCCTCTACACCAGCAAGGGCTTCTAATAAAACTGATGATTTATTTTTTTCGGAGAAGTAAAAAGCCAGTTCTCTGTAGTCATCCGATGATTTTAAATCATCGGATGATTCTGCCAACCTAAGGCAAACATTAACCGCCCCTTCATAAACTTTGCTAGCCTTTTCGCCAAGCGCAAGTTTGTCGGATTTTGTTGTAATTGACTGTCGTACTTGGTTTATTAATATGTCGCAGGCCTGGTAATGGTGGAGGGCGACCCCTAAATCCTCCCGAAGCAAGTTCGGGACAGGCTCTAAAGGGGACTTTTTAGCAAATATCTCAGCTTTTGCTTGTAAGGCTTTCAATAATTCATCCCAATTTAAATAATCTTTTATAACAGGAACAGAATAAACATTTACAGTATCATTAAAATTTATTAAACTGCTTGCTATTGCTTTTTGATAATAACGTAGCGCTAATTCATATTCGTTTTTATCATCATAAACAATTCCGATATCATTATAACTTGTTGCCACATGAGTATGTTTTTCACCGAGCAATTCTCTCCATATATGTAATGCTTTAAAATGATATTCCAGAGCTAAATCGTATTCGCTTTTATCAGTATAAACATTTCCGATATTATTACAACTTATTGCCACTTTAGTATTTTTTTCGCCCAGTAACTCTTTGAATATTTGTAAAGATTTAAAATAATATTCTAATGCTAAATAATATTCGTTTTTTCCCGAATAAACAAGTCCAATATTGACGTAAGAACCAGCCACTTCTGTATGTTTTTCGCCAAGCAGTTCTTTTCTTATTTGTAAAGATTTAAAATAATATTCCAGTGCCAAATCGTTTTCGTTTTTTCTCCAAAAAACAATTCCTATATTATTATAACTTTTTGCCACAGAAATATGTTTTTCGCCAAGTAGTTCATTGTATATTTGCAAGGCTTTAAAATGATATTCCAAAGCCAAATCGCATTCATTTTTATTTTCATAAACTATGCCGATATTATTATAGCTTTTTGCCACAGAAATATGTTTTTTGCCAAGTAGTTCTTTTTTTATTTGTAATGATTTAAAATAATATTGCAGTGCCAAATCGCATTCGTTTTTTCTCCAAAAGACAATTCCTATATTATTATAAGTATCTGCCACACGAGAATGCTTTTCGCCAAGTAATTCTTTTATTATTTGTAATGCTTTTAAATAATATTGCAAAGCCAAATCGTATTCATTTTTAACTACATAAATATTTCCAATAATATAAAAACCTTTTGCCACATCAATGTGCTTTTTACCAAGCAGTTCTTTTTTTATTTGTAAGGCTTTTTCCCAATAAAATATAGCAGAATCATTTTTTGAATGATATACATATTGAAAACCAAGAATATGATAAGCATCAGCAACAATAGCATCATTTTCATTAATATGCAGTAATGCTTTTTCAATTGCGGGTTTTATGGTAGATATTGCCTGGTTAAGTTGCCACTGTTTTTGGTAACATTCACCGTGTTTCGTTTCGCTTTGCAGGTATTTTTTCCAGAGTTTGTTTTTTTGGTATAATGCACTAGCTTTTTCAAAATGCACAATAGCTGTGTCGTAGCTTTTGTTTTTATAATATTCCTGAGCGGTTTCAAAATAGCTGTTTGCTAAAGTTGTGTCTGCCGTAATATTTTGTGCAAAAGAAAATAGGGAAGAAATCATTAGAACTAAAAGGACTGATAATATTTTATTAGTTTTCATGGAATGATTTTTTTGATTTTTTATATGAATGATAAAGGCAATATTTAAAATTATTTACCGATAAGAATAAAAGGCGACCAGTAAAATGGATGAGCATATTCCCCTTCATCTATCATTTTTAACTTTGCATGTTGTAATGCTTGTGAAAATTCTTGTTTTTCTTGTTCTTCCTCAAGAAGGTTTTTATAAAAATCAATCATTAAATCAGATGTAGAATTATCGGCGACTTTCCAAAGTGAAACAATTATGTTTTTACTGCCTGCATAAAGTAAAGCTCTTGTTAGTCCTATTAAACCTTCGCCTTTTTTTATTTCGCCCAAGCCTGTTTCACATGCTGAGAGAACGGTTAAATCGGCATTTAATTTCAGATTATAAATTTCGCCTGAATATAAAATTCCATCTTCGTTAAGGGTTGAGTCTTGCGCTAAAAATATTCCTGAAAGTTCAGGTTTTGTGGTGTTAACAAATCCGTGCGTTGCAAAGTGAATAATTCGATATTTTTCCAATCCTCCCTGTTTAATAAACTCTTCGTTTGCACTTTTCTTTATTTGCACCAATGCCTTTTTGCCTCTTTCGTCGAATTGTTTGAAAATTGCTTGTACTTCGCTTTCTGTTCCAGGTAGAGGACTTATGTATCCTCCACTTACAAGTCTCCCTCTTGTTTCTAGTGTGTCATTTAAATCTGTATCGAATTTCTGTAATAATTCGCGTGTTCTAAGGGTTAAGCCTGCTGTGTTAGAATCATCAAATACCGGAGCAAATGCAAGCCAATCATTTAAATCAGTATGTTCAATTTTAGTTGTTAGCTCTTTCGGAAAGGTTTTATAAAATAAGTTAGCCGAATATGAATACGAGATATTATATTTCTTTACCAGGTAAGGCAATTCTTTCCATTCTTTATCCTCAGGATTTTCTGTTAACAGAGTTTCAAAAGGAATCATGCTTAACTCGGCATCAGGTATAATTATTAGATTTGTAATTTCATTATTTACATTTTCGGGGATTAGCTGCCTGTACATTTTATAGGCATATTTTTTATATACTTCAGCAAATCTTGAACTGTTGGTATAAAGAAGGCCGTTGCGAAAATCACGTATAGTATCAGCAAGGTTTTCAATAGCAGGCACAGTTTTAGCATCCAGGTTTTTCTTTGTTATTGTGAAAATTGTAATAATGCTGTCGCCCGTGAAATAACTTATTATTGCAGTTTTGTTGTCAAGGATTTTTTGAATTTCGTTTACACTCGCAGGTTTACGATTGTACTTCAGTTCAAAATATTCAGGATATTCGTTTTCAAAAGTATATATCAACTCATCATATTGCCGATTAGCTTTGAATAGTTTATCTCTGAATAATATTTCTTTCGCACTATCAGGTTGTTCGGCAAGTATTTTTTTATAAAGAGCAATATCAATTTGCAATTTATGTTCTTTTGTTAGCAAAGTATCGGGTATTTCTGCAAATTTTTGTGCTTCTACTCCTGCAAGGGCTTCTAATAAAACCGATGATTTATTTTTTTCGGAGAAGTAGAATGCCAGTTCTCTGTAGTCATCCGATGATTTAAAATCATCGGATGATTCTGCCAACCTAAGGCAAACATTAACCGCCCCTTTGTAAACTTCACTTGCTTGTTCGCCGAGTGCAAGTTTATCCGATTTTGTGTTAATTGACTGGCGGACTTGTGATATTAATGTGTCGCAGGCCTGGTAATGGCGTAGGGCGACATCCAAATTTGACAAAGTTAAACTGCTATCTGCAAATATTTTAGCTTTTGCTTGCAAGGCTCCTAATAATCGATCCCAATTCAAATAATCTTTAATAATTGGAACTGAATATACATTTACCGTATCATTAAAATTTCTTAAACTGCTTGCTATTCCTTTTTGATAATATTGCAGTGCTAAATCGTTTTCGTTTTTATCTCTATAAACAATTCCGATATTATTATAACTATGTGCCACATCAATATGTTTTTCGCCAAGCAATTCTCTTTTTATTTGTAAGGCTTTAAAATAATATTGTAGTGCCAAATCGTATTCATTTTTATTTTTATAAACTACTCCGATATTATGATTACTCATTGCCACAAGAGTATGTTTTTCGCCAAGGAGTTCTTTATATATTTTTAAGACTTTAAAATGACATTCCAGTGCCAAATTGTATTCGTTTTTAATGTTATAAACAATACCAATATTATTATAACTTCCTGCCACATCAGTATGTTTTTCGCCAAGGAGTTCTTTTTTTATTTGTAAAGATTTAAAATAGTATTGCAGCGCCAAATCATATTCGTTTTTATCTTTATAAATATTGCCGATATTATTATAACTAGCAGTCACATAATTATGTTTCTCTCCAAGTAGTTCTTTGTGTATTTGTAAAGATTTAAAATAATATTGCAGTGCTAAATCGTGTTCATTTTTTTTTGCATAAACATTTCCGATATTATTATAACTCATTGCCACAAGAGTATGTTTTTCGCCAAGCAGTTCTTTGTATATTTGTAAAGATTTAAAATAATATTGCAGTGCTAAATCGTATTTGTTTTTATTGTTATAAACAATTCCAACATTATTATAATTTTTTGCTATATCAATATGTTTTTCGCCAAATAGTTCTTTTCTTATTTTAAGTGCTTTTTTCCAATAAAATAAAGTGGAATCATTTTTTGACTGATAGTAATATTGCATTCCTAAAGAATGATAGGCATCAGCAACAATAACATCGTTTTTATTTATATGTAGTAATGTTTTTTCTATCGCAGGTTTTATAGTGGCTATTGCTTTGTCGAGTTGCCATTGTTTTTGAAGACATTTTCCATGTTTTGTTTTGCTTTGTAAATATTTTCTCCATAGTTCGTGTTCCAGATATAATGTGCTTGCTTTTTCAAAATATACAATCGCGGTGTCATAGCTTTTGTTTTTGTTATATTCCTGAGCGGTTTCAAAATAGCTGTTTGCTAAAGTTGTGTCTGCCGTAATATTTTGTGCAAAAGAAAGTTGGGAAGAAATCATTAAAACAAAAAGAGTTGGTAATATTTTATTTGCTTTCATTGTATGATTTGTTTTAGTATTTCACATTAAATTTTCTATCACGGCATTTTGAAGAAGAATTGATGTTATTTACCGATAAGAATAAACGGACTCCAGTAAAATGGATGCGCATATTTCCCTTCAGCTATCATTTTTAGTTTTGCCTGTTGTAATGCTTGTGAAAATTCTTGTTTTTCTTGTTCTTCCTCCAGTAGATTTTTGTAAAAATCAATCATTAAATCAGATGTAGATTCGTCGGCGACCTTCCAAAGTGAAACAATTATGTTTTTGCTGCCTGCATATAGCAAAGCTCTTGTTAATCCTATTAAACCTTCACCTTTTTTTATTTCACCCAAGCCTGTTTCACAAGCTGATAATACTGTTAAATCGGCATTTAATTTCAGATTATAAATTTCGCCCGAATATAAAATTCCGTCTTCGTTTAATGTAGAATCTTGTGCTAGTAATATTCCCGATAATTCAGGTTTTTCAGTATTCACAAATCCATGTGTAGCAAAATGCAAATATTTATATTTTTCTACTTCCTTCGATTTTAAAAACTCTTCATTTGCACTTTTTTTAATTTGTACTAAAGCTTTTTTGCCTTTTTCGTCGAATTGTTTGAAAATTGCTTGTACTTCGCTTTCTGTTCCAGGTAGAGGACTTATGTATCCTCCACTTACAAGTCTCCCTCTTGTTTCTAGTGTGTCATTTAAATCTGTATCGAATTTCTGTAATAATTCGCGTGTTCTAAGGGTTAAGCCTGCTGTGTTAGAATCGTCGAATACAGGTGCAAATGCAAGCCAATCGTTTAATTCGGTTGTTTCAATCTTTTCTGTGGGTTCTTTGGGGAAAGTTTTGTAAAATAAGTTAGCTGAATATGAATATGAAATATTATATTTCTTTACCAGGTAAGATAAATCTTTCCATTCTTTATCCTCAGGATTTTCTGTTAGCAGAGTTTCAAAAGGAATCATGCTTAACTCGGCATCGGGTATAATTATCAGGTTTGTAATTTCTTTATTCATATTTTCGGGGATTAGCTGACGGCACATTTTATAAGCATACTTTTTATATGCTTCAGCAAACATTGAACTGTTGGTATAAAGAAGACCATTACGAAAATCACGTATAGTATCAGCAAGGTTTTCAATAGCAGGAACAGTTTTAATATCCAGGTTTTTCTTTGTTATTGTAAAAATTGTAATAATGCTGTCGCCTGTGAAATAACTTATTATTGCAGTTTTGTTGTCAAGTATATTTTGAATTTCTTCAACACTTGCGGGTTTACGATTGTATTTTAATTCGAAATATTTAGGATAGCTACTTTCAAAATCAGTAATCAATTCATCGTATTGACGATTCGCATTGAATAGTTTATCCTGGAATAATATTTCTTTTGTACTATCCGGCTGTTCGGCAAGTATCTTTTTGTAAAGTGCAATATCTATTTGCAATTTATGTTCTTTGTTAAGCAAAGTATCGGGGATTCCGGAAAATTTTTGTGCTTCTGCACCTGCAAGGGCTTCTAATAAAACCGATGATTTATTTTTTTCGGAGAAATAGAATGCAAGTTTATGGTAGTTGAGCGTAGTCTGGAGACTACGCTCAGCATCTGCCAGGTTTATACAAACATTAACCGCTCCTTTGTAAACCTCATTTGCTTTTTCACCAAGTGTAATTTTATCCGATTTTGTTTTCATTTCTTTGCGGACTTGCGATATTAATGTGTCGCAGGCCTGGTAATGGCGTAGAGATAATTCCAACTTTGCCAAAGTTTTAAACTTTGGCAAAGTTATGCTTGTGTTGGCAAATATCTCTGCTTTTGCTTGTAAGGCTTTTAATAATTCATTCCAATTCAAATAATCTTTAATAATCGGAACAGAACAAACATTAAGGGTATCATTAAAATTTCTTAAACTTGCTGCTATTGCTTTTTGATAATATTGCAGAGTTATATCATATTCGTTTTTTTCGTTATAAATAATGCCTATATTATTATAACTTAATGCCACGGAAGTATGTTTTTCGCCAATTAGTTCTTTATTTATTTGTAAAGATTTAAAATAATATTGCAGTGCTAAATCATATTCGTTTTTTCTGTTATTTACATTACCGATATTAAGATAAATCAATGCTACTGAAGTATGTTTTTCGTCAAGTAGGTCTTTATTTATTTGTAAGGCTTTAAAATAATATTGCAGTGCTAAATCGTATTCGTCTTGATTTTCATAAACAAGTCCAATATTATTATAAGTCATAGCCACAGAAGTATGTTTTTCGCCATGCAGTTCTTTTTTTATTTGTAAAGATTTAAAATAATATAGCAGTGCTAAATCGTATTTGTTTTTATCATAATAAACAAGTCCGATATTATTATAAGTATCAGCCACATCAGTATGTTTTTCGCCAAGTAGTTCTATATATATTTGTAAAGATTTAAAATAATATTGCAATGCCAAATCGTATTCATTTTTATACCAATAAACAACTCCGATATTAATATAATTTCCTGCCACAAAAGTATGCTTTTCTCCAAGCGGGGTTTTAAATATTTGTAATGCTTTAAAATAATATTGCAGTGCTAAATCGTATTGGTTTTTATTTTTATAAACATTACCGATATTATTATAACTAGTTGCCACAAGAGGATGTTTTTCGCCAAAAAGTTCTTTTCTTATTTGTAATGCTTTAAAATAATATTGCAGAGCTATATCATATTCGTTTTTTTCGTTATAAATAATACCTATATTATTATAACTTAATGCCACGGAAGTATGTTTTTCGCCAATTAGTTCTTTATTTATTTGTAATGCTTTAAAATAATATTCCAATGCCAAATCATATTCGTTTTTATCTGCATAAACAATTCCTATATTATTATAACTTATTGCTACATAAGTGTGTTTTTCACCAAGCAGTTCTTTTCTTATTTGTAATGCTTTAAATTGATATTGTAGCGACAAATCGTATTCGTTATTTTTATTATAAACAAGTCCGATATTATTATAAATATTTGCAACATTAACATGTTTCTCACCAAATATTTCTTTTCTTATTTGTAATGTTTTTTTCCAATAAAATAGAGTTGAATCGTTTTTTGATTGGTAATAATATTGTATTCCGAGGATATTGTATGAATCAGCAACAATAGTATCATTTTCATTAATATGTAGTAATGTTTTTTCTATTGCCGGTTTTATAATTACTATTGCCATGTCTAATTGCCATAGTTTTTGGTAACATTCACCTTGTTTAGTTTCGCTTTGCAGGTATTTTCTCCAGAGTTTGTGTTCATGGTACAATGCGCTTGCTTTTTCAAAATATACAATTGCGGTGTCGTAACTTTTGTTATTGTAATATTCCTGAGCGGTATCAAAATGCTTGTTTGCTAAAGTTGTATCTTTTGTAATATCTTGTGCAAAAGAAAATAGGGAAGAAATCATTAAAACTAAAAGGATTGGTAATATTTTAGTAGTTTTCATGGTATGATTTATTTTAGTATTTAAGATTAAATTTTCTATCACGGCATTTTGAAGAAGAATTGATATTATTTACCGATAAGAATAAAAGGCGACCAGTAAAATGGATGCGCATATTTCCCTTCAGCTATCATTTTTAGTTTTGCCTGTTGCAGAGCTTGCGAAAATTCTTGTTTTTCTTGTTCTTCCTCCAACAGATTTTTGTAAAAATCAATCATTAAATCAGATGTAGAATTATCGGCGACTTTCCATAATGAAACAATTATGTTTTTACTACCCGCATAAAGCAAAGCTCTTGTTAATCCTATTAAACCTTCGCCTTTTTTTATTTCGCCCAGACCTGTTTCACAAGCAGAGAGAACTGTTAAATCGGCATTTAATTTCAGATTATAAATTTCGCCTGAATATAATATTCCATCTTCGTTTATTGTGGAATCTTGCGCTAACAATATTCCAGACAACTCAGGTTTTTCAGTATTCACAAATCCATGTGTAGCAAAATGCAAATATTTATATTTTTCTACTTCCTTCGATTTTAAAAACTCTTCATTTGCACTTTTTTTAATTTGTACTAAAGCTTTTTTACCTCTTTCATCGAACTGTTTAAAAATTGCCTGCACTTCACTTTCTGTTCCGGGAAGTGGGCTAACATATCCACCATCCACAAGTCTTCCCCTCGTTTCTATTGTATCATTTAGTTCTGTGTTGAATTTCTGTAATAATTCGCGTGTTCTAAGGGTTAAGCCTGCTGTGTTAGAATCATCAAAAACGGGAGCAAATGCAAGCCAATCATTCAAATCGGTATATTCAATTTTACTTGTTGGCTCTTTTGGAAAGGTTTTATAAAATAGATTAGCCGAGTATGAATATGAAATATTATATTTCTTTACCAGATAAGGTAAATCTTTCCAATCTTTATCCTCAGGATTTTCTGTTAGAAGAGTTTCAAAAGGTATCATGCTTAACTCGGCATCGGGTACAATTATAAGATTTTGAATTTTATTATCCACATTTTCGGGGATTAGCTGACTGTACATTTTATAGGCGTACTTTTTATATACTTCAGCAAACCTTGAACTGTTGGTATAAAGAAGGCCGTTACGAAAATCACGAATAGTGTCAGCAAGGTTTTCAATAGCAGGAACAGTTTTAATATCCAGATTTTTCTTTGTTATTGTAAAAATTGTAATAATACTGTCGCCTGTGAAATAACTTATTATTGCTGTTTTGTCGTCAAGTATTTTTTGAATTTCTTTTCCACTCGCAGGTTTACGATTGTACTTTAATTCAAAATATTCAGGATAATCACCTTCAAAAACACTTATCAGATTATCGTATTGCCGATTAGCTTTAAACAGTTTATCTCTGAATAATATTTCTTTTGCACTATCAGGCTGCTCAGCAAGTATTTTTTTGTACAGCGCAATATCAATTTGCAATTTATGTTCTTTTGTAAGTAAAGTATCAGGTATTCCGGCAAATTTTTGTGCTTCAGCACCTGCAAGGGCTTCTAATAAGACGGACGATTTATTTTTTTCGGAGAAGTAGAATGCAAGTTTATGGTAGCTGAGCGTAGTCTCCAGACTACGTTCAGCATCTGACAGGTTTATACAAACATTAACCGCTCCTTTGTAAACCTCACTTGCTTTTTCGCCAAGTGCAATTTTATCCGATTTTGTTTTCATTTCTTTGCGGACTTGCGATATTAATGTATCGCAGGCCTGGTAATGGCGGAGAGATAATTCCAACTTTGCCAAAGTTTTAAACTTTGGCAAAGTTATGCTTGTATCAGCAAATATCTCAGCTTTTGCTTGTAAGGCTTGTAATAATTTATCCCAATTCAAATAATTTTTAATAATTGGAACAGAATAAATATTTACGGTATCATTAAAATTTATTAAACTTGCTGCTATTCCTTTTTGATAATATTGCAGCGCCAAATCGTATTCGTTTTTATCACGATAAACATTTCCGATATTATCATAAGTCATTGCTACATCAGTATGTTTTTCGCCGAGAAGTTCTTTTTCTATTTGTAAAGATTTAAAATAATATTCCAGAGCTAAATTATATTCGTTTTTATCAAAATAAACATTTCCGATATTATCATAAGTCATTGCCACAGAAATATGTTTTTCGCCAATTAGTTCTTTATATATTTGTAAGGCTTTAAAATAATATTGCAACGCCAAATCGTATTCATTTTTATCATAATAAATAACTCCGATACCAATATAACTATTTGCCACAGAAGAATTTTTCTCACCAATTAGTTCTTTGTATATTTGTAAAGATTTAAAATAATATTGTAGTGCCAAATCGTATTCGTTTTTTTCCAAATAAATATTTCCGATATTATGATAACTACTTGCCACAGAAGTATGTTTTTTGCCAAGTAGTTCTTTTCTTATTTGTAAAGATTTAAAATAGTATTCCAATGCCAAATTGTATTCATTTTTATTTTTATAAACAATTCCGATATTATTATAACTACTAGCTACAGAAGTATGTTTTTCGCCGAGCAATTCTTTCCTTATTTGTAAGGCTTTAAAATGATATTGTAGTGCCAAACCGCACTCATTTTTATTTTTATAAACATTCCCGATATTATTATAATTACTTGCTACGGTAGTATGATTCTCGCCAAATAGATCTTTATGTATTTGTAAGGCTTTAAATAAATATTGCAGTGCCAAATCATATTCGTTTATTTTAGAATAAACCATTCCTATATTATTATAACTTTTTGCCACATCAGTATGTTTTTCGCTAAGCAGTTCTTTTTTTATTTGTAAGGCTTTAATAAAGTATTTCAATGCCAAATCATATTCGTCTTTTTTTGCATAAACAATTCCGATATTATTATAACTTGTTGCCACATGAGTATGTTTCTCGCCAAGTAATTCTTTTCTTATTTGTAAGGCTTTTTTCCAATAAAATAAAGTTGAGTCGTTTTTTGATTGATATACATATTGAAAACCAAGATTATGATATGCATCAGAAACAATAGTATCATTTATATTAATATGTAGTAATGTTTTTTCAATTGCGGGTTTTATTGTGGCTATTGCCTGGTCAAATTGCCGTTGTTTTTGGTAACATTCACCGTGTTTTGTTTCGCTTTGTAAATATTTTCTCCATAGTTTGTATTTTTCATATAAAAGGCTTGCTTTTTCAAAATACACACTTGCAGTGTCATAGCTTTTATTTTTGTAATATTCCTGAGCGGTTTCAAAATATTTGTTTGCTAAAGTTGTATCTGTTGTAATGTCTTGTGCAAACGAGAATAGGGAAGAAATCATTAGACCTAAAAGGACTGATAATATTTTTGTAGTTTTCATGTTATAATTTATTTTATATTACGAATTTTAAA
>JAIORB010000020.1 GCA_021108325.1 Bacteroidales bacterium
TAATTTTTTCATAGATTAAAATTTTAGGTTCATAAATAGTTATTAAAAATTATTCATTTTGCTAAAATAATAAAAAAAACGATATATAACTATAAAGAACTTAGTTAAAATCGTTAATATTCAATATTATTAGGCCAATATTTATTTATCGACTAACGGAAATATATTTTATTGATAAACATAAATATTTAACATTTTTTATATACCTGTTTACAATTTAAATTAACAAACATGATCTATTGGATATGTTGCGTGCAAGACAAATAAAAGGGATTTCATTTTCTTATCAATTATTGCAATATTTGTAGAAATAGTGTTTCCTAATTTCATTCTGTTAAATATTTATAAATTTATATTCATACTAAATTCCCAAATAATATCGTAACCATATAAAAAAAATTAAATTTGCAATAGCAAACAAAATAAAACATTCTAATGAAAAAAAATTTATTATTAACAATATTAATTACAGCCTTTTTACAATACAATGCAATATTCTCACAATCAATCCCTAATGCCGATTTTGAAGAGTGGCAACAAGAAGGAAGTTTTAATAATCCTGTCAGCTGGGGAACTTCAAATTTTTCTGTATTATCCATTATTTCCTTCAATCCCGTTTTTCAAGAAAATTCTGATGTGTATTCGGGAAGTTCGTGTGTAAAACTAGAAACAGTTGAAAAGAATATATCTGGAGATATGGTTAAAGTGGCAGGGTTAATTACACTTGGCAATTTCGATATCAATTTATCAACAAGAAGGGCAAAAGTTTTTGGGGGAATTCCATTTTCCCAAAGGCCATCATTATTATCAGGATATTACAAATATTCAACCTCAGGTTTAGATAGTTGTATTATGAGCATATTTCTTACTAAATTTAATCAATATACAAAAGTAAGTGACACTATAGGAATTGGATTATTTACATCGAGTAATCAAAGCGAGTGGTCTCTTTTTGAGGCACCTATAAATTACAATTCTTCAGAAGATCCCGACAGTATGAATATTGTTATTCTTTCTTCTGATACGAGTATCTTTGATACAGGAAGCACTTTGTTTGTTGATAATATCTTTTTAGATATTACTTCAAATGTTTCACCCTTTATTATTGAGGATGAAATTTCAGTTTTTCCGAATCCTGCAAAAGATATTTTAACCATAAAACTTAAATCTGATAATTTTATGCGATATAATTATTCATTAATAAGTGCAACTGGGCAGATTATGTTATATTCAAAATTTCATTCACAGGAAGAGTTAATAGATATTTCAAAACTATGTTCAGGAATGTATTTTGTTAAAATTATTTCTAAGAATCATCCTCCATTCACAAAATCTATTATCATAAACTAGTATAAAATGAAGACAAATAATTTTAAATCTTTAAATCTTTTATTATTAATCATAATTACAACCCAAATACATAGTCAACAAATCTATATATCTCCAGTTCCCGGATCAAAATTTCATAATCCTGAAACTTCAATTATATTAACATTCGATTCACCAGTTAAATTGAACTTATTAAAAAACAATCTATTTACTATTAATGGATCAAAAAAAGAATATATTGATTTTATATATAAAACTTCTGATGACTATAAAACAATTATTATAAAAACTGATGATAATTTTGAATATGGAGAAACCATCTTCGTTCATACAAATGATAAAATAGAATTACAAACAGGATTAAAAATAAATATTCCTGATTTTTCATTTCATATAAAAGATATGGAGTCTGAATTAAGTAATACAAATAATGAGTTTGATGATAACTTGAACTCTAAAAATGGAGACTACTTTCCACCTATTACAGTTAATGTAAATGATAATCCTGCTGATGGTAAAATTTTCTTTCATAATATATCAGCATTATCATCTAATAATGATCGCTTTTATGCTATAATTGAAAATGACGGAACTCCTTTTTTTGCACGCCAAGATAATAATCGAGGATTATGTTTTACACTACAAAAAAATGGATATTTAACTTTTTGGAACAACAAAAATTTTTATATGCTTGATTCCAATTACTCCGTTATTGATTCCTTTGCATGCGGAAATGGCTATGACACTGATTGGCATGAACTACAAGTACTTGAAAATGGACATGCATTTTTAATGGCGTATGATTTGCAAACTATTATTACGGACGAATCAAAAGATAGTATCAAAGTTGAAGGTTTAGTAATTCAAGAGATAGATGAAAATAAAAATGTAATATTTCAATGGAGAAATTGTGATCATTTTGATATTAGTGATTATGGCGTGGATACATCCTTAACACATACTATTTTTATTCATGGAAATGCAATAGAAGTTGATTATGATGGTCATATTTTAGTTTCATTAAGAGCAATGGATCAGATTATTAAAATAGATAAATACACAGGTGATATTTTATGGAGATTAGGAGGTGATAAAAATGAATTTATATTTATTAATGATAATGGATTCTGTAAGCAACATGATATTAGAAGATTGCCAAATGGGAATATTACATTATACGATAATGGAACATGTCATATACCTCAAATTTCTAAGGCTAAAGAATACAAATTAGATGAAATAAATAAAACTGCTACATTGGTCTGGGAATATGAACATCCTAAAAAATATTGGGCTGAAGCTATGGGAAATGTACAAAGACTTGATAATGGTAATACTTTTATTAATTGGGGGCAAATTATTGATAATTCTACTGATAATTCTAAAAAGGAAGTAAATGTAATTTCAAAAATCACTGAAGTTAAACCAGACAAATCTATTGCATATGAATTAACATTTGATACTTATTTTCATTTAGTTTATAGAAGTTATAGATTTGAATGGGATGTTCCTCCGCCTATTGCTACAAACAACAATTTAATTGAATACAGTTCAAATATAAATATATACCCAAATCCTGCTTATAAATATTTTACAATTAACTTCAATGAAAGAGGGACATATCATATAGACATTTTTAATTCATCAGGAATCTTACTAAAGAGTTATAACGACATAAGGGATGATCAAATTGAAGTAAAAACAGACGACCTGAGTACAGGAATATATTTTTGTAGAATAAGTAGTGGGAACAATTCGTCAGTAACACGTAAAATAGTTATTACAAAATAATTTATAAATTATATTTGGTATAAAGAAAGTGAAAATCCTTTTTAACTTGTTCAACTGAAAATCCAAACTCCTCTAGACTATAAACATGTTTCCCTTTAAAATTAGGTTGTTTTGCAGCCTGTTTTTTTACAGCATCTAATAACTCTGAAGTTTTTTCAATTTTACAGTATTCACAAATTTTATTCATTGTATTTTCAAAATCTTCTTTTAATTCTTTGTGGCTTATAAGCAAAATACTTTCTTTAAGTTTTACATTTTCAGTAATCTGATCATCAAAAAACTTAAAAAAACTTAAGGATGCATGATATAAATTACGGTAATAATTCTCTCTTTTCTGTTTGCTTATTTTTCTAATATTATTAATACTTTCTTGAACATTGTTTGCTAATGAAATACTTGAAGGTATAACCTCAGTTGGATCCCGTAAAAGAATTATAATTTTTGCGTCATTAAAATCCGATAACAATTCTTCAATATTCATTATTAGCGAAAAAGATTTTGAAAATATCCTTTTTTTTGATCTATTGGAATACAAATTTTTTTTATGAAGAATCTCTAAATATTTAATTACTTTTTTTAATTTGCTTTTTTTGATCAGGTCTTCTTTTAATTTATCAAAGCTTTCAAAGTTTTCCCATGCTGAAAAATATAGCCAATAAAACATGCCTTCAAAACTTTTAAAAAACAATGCAGCATCATCCGTTTCAGCCTCATCTAATCCAGTCTTATGAATATTTGGATCATATATATTCTGAGGAAATATTTTTACCAAAAAAGGCAAAATTGGTTTAATAAGCCATCTTAATGATAAAGCTGGAAAAATCATTTCCCATAAATACATGCCCTTAAACTCAGTACAATTTTTTAAAATGAATTTATGTAAAAATGTTGTGCCACTTCTTGGATGTCCTATTAAAAAAACTGGTTTAGATAAATTGGTTTTTTTGTATTTATAATAAAAAAGGTAATCAAACAATTCACCAACTATGCGTATTATTGTATATGAAAATCTATAAATCGGAATTATTAAATATTTAATTTTGTAACCAAATATTTTAAATAAAATCCTTAAAGTTTGAATTTGAGTAATCATCTTATTTTATCCACTCTGCAGCAATAGTAAGCATAGTAAATCCTGCTGCTGCACTCGACAGTAAAATTTTATTTTTATTCCTTAATTCTTTTCTACTAAGAATATGATCGAGTACCATAGGAACACTAGAATTTACTGTATTACCATATAAATGATGTATTACGGGAGCTTTCTTACGATCTATTTTTAATATATCACATATTTGATATATTATCTTTTTACTAGGTTGATGGGAAATAAAATAATCAATTTCATCAATACTCCAATTTATATTTTTTAGCACTTTCTTTATTTCTTCTGGTACATATTCCAGTCCCAAATCAAAAACTTCTTTACTCTGAGAAGAAAACTTTCTATTTTTGACAGATACTTGACATAAATCATAAGCTTTTGGAACAGAAGTATTTTGTATTTCAATTAGCTTCACACTTCCACCCACTAAAGGTTTTCTTGTAAGAATCCATGCTGATGCTGCACTTCCCAACGTTAATCCTGCAGCCTTAACTGAAAGTTCCTCAAAGCTCTGAATATTATAATCAATAGCTTCAGCAGGAAAGTCAGTTGTACAACATAAGGCAGTATTAATGCTTGGATCCGCCATCATAAAAGAAGCTGCGGTGTTCACTGCTTGCAACATACCAGCACAAGCTGTTGTAACATCAAAAACGTGGGCTTTATCAATATTTAATCTTGAAGCAATTTCCATTGCGGTTGAAGGTTCGAAATATTCTCTGAATATTCCACCGTATATTACCAAATCTAAACTTGAAGGATCAATATTGTTTTTTTCACATACAATTCGGCTTGCTTCTACAGCATAATCTAATGGTTTTTTACCAGTTTCAGTTCCCAGGTACCTTAGATCAGTATCACAATATCTGAAAACAAACGAGATTCCACTTTTGATTTTTTTAAATTCTAATTTAGATCCTTTAAAATTATCCTGCACTCGTCCAATAATCTCTTTATTGTCGAATTTTTGTTTGGGTAGAGAAATTTGGGGAGCTGATAAATATATATCTTTAATGCGCATTTCACGGTCTTTTTTTCAATTACAAAAGTGTAAATGTAACCATTTGATTTGATATTTTAAAGATAAATTAGATATCTACATCTTTTATTTCTAATAATTAAAATTTAAGTCATTTTAAAATATACAAGAGTCATTTATTAATCATTTTAAAACAACATATTTTAATAATGAATAATTTAAATTGAGGTTAGAATAGGTTTACAAAGTACAAAAAAAGAGGCTATCAAAAATGATAGCCTCACTAATATATTTAGAATTATTAAAATTATTTGATTTTAATAAACTGTTCAGGTCTAGTAGCTCTTTCAGATGTAGCTTTACCTGAACCAACTGCAACATCATTATAGTCAGTAACAGTATAAGTAGTACCTGAAACATTAATTTTAACTAAAGTAGCATTTGCAGGAGGTGCTGATTCTGCATTTATCACGTAGTTAGGATCCTGAGCTACAGTTAAAACAAATATTCCAGGCTTTATTACAGTTGTAGTAACCGGAATATCTGTAGTATTGCCATAACCATCAAAACCATTCGACCATAAATCGAACCAGTATACGTAATCACCATCAGCAGCACCAGTCATATCAATTAGTTCTGGTTCATTACCTGTAGCAGCATAATAAGTATAATCAACTGAAGCCCAAGGATCACTTGGATCATAAGTAGCACCAGGAGACATGAAAATATCAAAGTCTACATTTGCACCTGCAGGGTAAATACCAAAACCAAGATCTATATCAACATCCCATGCAAATTCTAAGAATAACTCATTAGAAATGTAGTTAGCAACAGTAACTGAGGCGCTAGGAAATACATTGTCAGGATGTAGTAAGTACATTTCAGCTAAACTATTTACAATTATACTAAAAGCTACCACTCCATCAGATTCTGGATACATATCAGCATAAGTAACAATCCATAATTCACCTTCGGTTTCCCAAGGATCTATAGTTGCACTAATAATATCAAAATCAACATGTTCGACTAACGTAGTTGCAACAGTATCAAGAACAGGAGCAAAAGTTAATGAATGACTAATTGGTTTATTTATACTTACCGTATACACAATTGTATCACCCTCATTAATAGCACCAGTATTTACAAGTGTTAATGCTTCAACTACCGGATAACTACTATCTGGTACTACTATAGGACTTACCTCTTGTGATGCCTGATCACATGATACAAAGCTCACCATCAAAAGAGCAAGGCCGATTACATAATATTTTAAATTTTTTCTCATTATAATTTTGTTTTAATTATTAAAAAAGAATTAAGTATTTACTTTTTAATGTGACTGTATTATACACATTTAAAACTTTGGAGTAAATACTTCCCAAAAAATTCTTGGGCCTCCATCTCCATAATAGTGATAATATAAATAAATAATACCAGTCTCAGGGTCGTAACGAGTAACTTTAGTTGCATCAAAAGGATCACCCAAAATAACATCGTATGGCCATGTATCATCAACTACAAATGTAATAGTATTATCTGCATTAACAGTAATCCAGCATATATCAGTAGGCCATGTAGCAAACGTAGTTTCACATTTTCTTCCGGTAACCGCTAAAAGTTCTTTTTCAGTTACTTCATCAACATAAATGTTATCCGGGTAATCTCCTAAAGATGGATGACGATAAATTAAATGTGCATCGTATAGGCCAGCATAAGGATTTGGAGGTATGAAATTAACTGTAAATTCACCAGTTTTTCCGCTACCTTCTACCTTAACATCTCCAGTTGTAGTTATTTCCAAATATAACATTGGAGCTACATAATCATCATACTCAGGAGTACCATCCATTGGAGGAGTATTACCAGCAGTAATCACAGTTACAACTAAATATCCTAAGTAATTATTGTCATCAGAAAGAACTATTGTAGGATTATCAATTCTATAATGAACATCAGCAACAGCAGTTGATGCAGCCGTTGGTATAAATGTTACATTAATATCATTTGTTAAGTCCAATATAGTAGGGCCTACAATTTTAACTTTAACTTCAAATTCATATTCATCCCCATTAGCAAGTGCTGTCAGGTTATCAATAGGTCTATCGAATGTAGCTACGTTGTAGCCATCAGCATTCAGATCGATATCTGATGTATCATCAATTAAGCAGGAATTAAATATTCCAAGGCTTAATATGAATATTAGTATATATTTTATTTTTTTCATAATTTAATTTTTTTTAAAATTAATTTCCCCAAAATATTTTAGCAGTAAAAGCATCCGGCTGTGTTGGAACATTAGCTCCATTTGATGAAATTTCACTAGCAGGATAATATATTCTAACAGGCCTGTCTGGTGTTGATGCTAATAATGAAATAGGTAATCCTGAAGGATAACCGGTTCTGCTATAATCAAACCAGGACTGTTCTGCAGTAATACTGTTAGTAGCGATCCATTTTTGAGTAATAATCGCTTCCAATTCATTACTAGATGAAGCCACCCAACCTACATTAGGTAATCCCTGACCATAATATGCAGATGCACCAGGTGCTCCTAAATAATCGAATGAAGCCTGTATACCGCTTTCGTAATATGTTTGCGCAGCACCAGCAACATAGCCATTTGCAGGTAATGCAGCTTCTGCCAGGTTAAAATAACATTCAGCTAAGCTGTAAATTACAACATCCTGATCAGGATCTTTAAGGACACCAGTACCTAAATTAGATACTAACTCAGGTACAGCCCAACCAGGTGTAGGTGTATCGTAAGCTAATAATCCCTGTACAACACCTAAATGTCCTGTTGCAGGTTCTTCATAAATATAATCGATCCTGTCATCGTTTGTACCTTCTAAATATGTTATTATATAATCAGTAGCACATGTTGCTTTACTTGATAAAGTTTGAGTTCCGCCTGCATCCCAACCATATAAATTATAGAATGGGTTCTGTTTTCCTTCTTCCTGAAGATAACCAGGATTAACTCCAACGTCATCCGTAATGTAACCAGAACCTTCAGCAGCTATTACATCAAATTCAGCCTGAATATAAGCAGCTCTTCCACTCATACTCATCTGGCGGGTAAGAATTCTTAATTTTACCGTATTTGCGAATGCTTTCCACTCGTCCATATTTCCACCAAACATTGCATCATCATCTCCTACTTCTTCAGGATTTTCAGCATTATCGATAAGATCAATTGCTTCAGTTAACTGAACAATTAAATCTTCATAAATAGTTTGTGCATCATCATAAACAGGAGTTGCATTCTTGCCTCTTAGTAAAGCTTCAAAGTAAGGAATATCACCATAAAGATCCACTAAAACCTGGAAATGAAAAGATTTCATGATTTTAGCAATAGCTTTGTAATAATTATATTCCGGAGCTAATCCTTCAAGAACTTGATACTGTTTTAAAGCATCATAATATGTTTGCTCAAAGATTCTGTCGTAAAAATCTGCTGTAACTAAATACTTAAATTCATCAGGATACCAGTTATAACCATCAGCCTGGCTCCAGTTGTACATCATCATATTTGCTAAAGAGTTTACTCTTCTTGCTCCTTCGTCAGAACACTGCATAACTTCACCAGTGTATTTCTGTGCAACCGGAAGCACTAAATCAGGAGATACTACAGTCGGATTATTTGGATCTGTATTTATATCCAGATAATCTTCACACGATGCTAATAGTAATATTACCAATAGCAGGTTTATGTATTTTAAAATATTTTTCATATTCTTCATTATTTTTTATTTTTAGAATTCAATATTAAGGGTAAATCCATACGATTTAGTTGGCGGAGACTGTAAATAACCTCCAATACCAATTGTATTAGCACTTATTTGACCACCAGCACGGTCAATCTGGTTATTAAATTCAGGGTCAGCAAACCTATTTTCTTCAGGTAACCAAGTCCAAGGATTTCTAGCAATAAATCCAAGTGTTACTTTCTTAAGTGGAGTTTTGCTTATAATTGAATTTGGCAATTCGTAGCTAACAGATAATTCTCTTACTTTAAGAGCTGTAGCGTCTTTAACATAGTTTTCACTTATTTCATTATATATATCAGTCCAGTAACTTTGACGTCCACCCTGAACTTGTACACTAGTATTTTCCACATATACACCAGGGCTGGTTTCAATTACTGAGTTAGGTAACACAAAATCCTGTCTGTTTGCAGAAACACTTGCCATTGATCTTCCTGTAAATTCCATTGCATCAGAACCTTCTTCATAATACACGTGACCTGTTCTGTAATCCATTGTTCCTGAAACTGAAAAGCCTTTATAGCTCAACAAAGTACCTAAACCTACAATATAATCAGGCGTTGTTTTACCCATATTTAAAAGTCCATCTTCAGTTTGCGGATGTCCACTAACAGCATCAACAATAATTCTGCCTTGAGGATCTCTGGCATAAGCATTTGTTTTAATTTGAGGGAAAGCTTCTCCAACAACAGCATAAATACCATATTGTCCTGTTGTAAAAACAGCTATTTCATCTAATCCTTCATATATCTCATTAACAACTGTTTCAGTGCTTGAATAGTTAAGATTGATATCCCACTTAAAGTCTTTTGTTTTAAGTACTGTACCGGTTAAAGACAGTTCAATACCACTACCTTCAAGTTCACCAATGTTAGTTAAATAACTGGTTGCACCTGCAGCATTTGAGGGAGTAGTATTAGTAATTAAATCTGAGGTAAGTGTTTTATACCATGCAAAATCTAAAAACAATCTTCCGTTAAGGAATCCTAAGTTTAACCCTACTTCAGTAGTATTTAATTTTTCCTTCTTAATTTCTGAATCTACTGCTGTACGTCCTAAATAGAATCCGTTTTGTGGACCATATGGGAAACCATTTTCCTGATAATATCTTTCACTTATCTGGTAAGGTGCTAAGTCATTATAAACAGTAGAGTTACTTGCTGTGATCTTAGCAAAAGTAAGAATATCACCGGTCTTTAAAATTTCAAAAGCATCGGTTGCAACAAATGACAAACCTACTGAAGGATAGAAGTAACTATTATTATCTTCATCAAGAGTTGATGTCCAGTCATTTCTTCCTGATAAATTTAAGAACAAGTAATTATTATATCCTAAAGTAAAATCACCGAAGAATCCATAAGTTCTTTTTTCATATTCATCAACAAAAGCACCACCGGGAAGACCACCTTGAAGACTACCTGTTCCATTTGAAAGATCATAGAAATCAGGAATACTTAAATTATTAGCTCTGTAAGCACTTTTTCTTTGCTTATCTGTATAACTTGTATGACCAAGTATAGCTTTTAAAGTGAATGAATCATAAAAATCAAAATTACCAGATAAAAGTGCATCTGTTGTATAAGTCTCACGTTTAAATTCAGAATCAATAACATAAGAATTAACAATTCCTGCATTTGGTTGTAAATCTTCGTCATACACTTGTCTTGCACGCCATTCTTTACCTGAACCCCATGCGTCATTTACTGAAACTCTTCCGGTAAAATTAAGCCATTCTAATACATCATAAGAAAGACTTACATTACCAACTAATCTGTTTGTTACATCCGTATCTCTGTTTGTTCCAATGCCCCAGTAAGGGTTCTGATAATAACCATTAAAATAGTTATCAGCGTAACCGTAACTTTCCGGATTATCCCAATCTTTATATGACGATAATGGAATATTTGCAGCTGTATTTAATACAAACCAGTATAATGCCCTGTCCTGATCACCTATGTCTGTACCAACAACATCTGTTTTATCAGTTAAATAACTAGCATTAACGCCTAATTCAATTTTACCAATTTTTTTGCTGGCATTTACTCTAAGAGTGTTTCTTTCATAAGTATCATCCATAACAATACCACTAGCTCTCTGGTCTCCAAATGAAAGATAAAACTTACTGTCTTCAGTACTACCTGTCATGTAAACAGTATTACTTAAGTTATTTCCTGTTTCAAAGAAATCTAATAAGTTATCCTCTACAGGAGCATAAGGTACCATTTGAGTTTCTAAAACATAACCATCAGGCATTGTTGGTCCAATCTGACGTAATTGTCCATCAAAACGAGGACCCCAGTTAGTGTTTTCAATATTGTCATAATCACCTTCCCATCCTGTTCCATATTCAGTTTGAAAATCCGGCATATAGGCAACTTTTTCCATTGTATAAGCAGAAGTTACACCTACAGTAAATTTATCAGCACCTTTACCTGTTTTAGTGGTAACAAGAAGTGCTCCATTACCTGCCTGAGATCCATACAAAGCAGCAGCAGTTGCTCCTTTAAGTACACTTAAACTTTCAATGTCGTTAGGGTTTAAGTCATCAAAAGCAGCAGAAGTTGCAATTGAGCCGTCTATAACAATTAATGCCTCGTTGTTAGCACTAATTGAACGCACACCTCTTAACAGAATCTGTGAATTAGGGTTAACTCCATTATCCTGCACATTAATTTGCATACCAGCTACTTTACCTGCTAATGCAGCAGCAGCTCTGGTTTGGGCAACTTTCACTAAGTCATCGTCAGTTACCTTTTGTGTCTGATAAGTAATCTCTCTCTTCTCTCTTTTAATACCAATAGCAGTTACTATTACCTCATCCATCTGAAGCACTTCAGATTCTAATTGAATATCGATAACAGAACGTCCTGCGATAAGCACTTCCTGAGATTTCATACCAACAAAGCTAAATACCAAAACTTCGGCACTACCTGGAACAGTAATACTATACTTACCGTCCATGTCAGTCGTAGTACCAATAGTGGTATTATCTTTTACCACAACCGATACACCTGGGATAGACAACCCGTCATCAGCGCCGGTTATCGTACCCGAGATTTGCATTTGTGCTTGTGCGGAAAAACCCACAAACAACAATAATGCAAGAAAAATTGTTAATTTCTTCATAGATAAAAATTTTAGGTTCATAAATAGTTAAAATAAAATATTATTCAGCGCTAATGTATAAAAAAAATAGAATATACAAAAAGAACTGGGCTTAATAAAGTGATCTTTTTTCAACAAAAATCAACATTTCATCAAGCTTTTTATTAAAAAACGATAAAAAAGCTTTATGAGAATTATTCACTTTTGAAAGAATATAGGCAAATAAAAAAGCCCGAAACAATTTATATTCCGAGCTTTGAAAGAAGATAGAGGTAAAGTTTTCCCTTCTCAAATAAATAAAAAGAATTTTATAACTTATTGTGCACTATTTCCAATATTTCTTTTTCAAGTTCCTCTGTTTTTCTATCAATTCCTTGTGCTTTTTCGCTAACGGTCTGTATAAATGTTCTGTCCTCAAGGTCACCAGAATTGATTTTTACATTCAAAAATGCACCTTTTATGCATGATCTAATAGCTAATGCTCCAACTCCTGCATCGGAAACAGAATTAGGATTACCTATTTCGGCCATTGCTTTAACTACTTCTAACGCCTTATAAGCCACTTCCATTACTTTAAATGGGATCATAATTGCATTTTTAGTAGCATCCTGAATAGCTTGTTTTCTAGCAATTTTCTCATCTTCCGTTTTCTTTGGCAAACCAAATGCGTCCATTATTTTATTAAACGCATCTGTGTCCTCATCAACTAATCGTACTAACTCAGATTGATATTTCATTCCTTTTTCGGCCCAATCTGAAAACTCTTCCCAACGATCGTCCCAACCACGTTTATGTGAGGATAAGTTTGCAACCATTGTTCCCAATGCAACACCCATAGCTCCCATATATGCAGATACAGAACCTCCTCCAGGAGCAGGTGATTCCGAAGCTGTTTCATCTGTAAATTCTGTTAGGCTTAGATCAACTAATTTCTTTTTATTGGCATTAGCAGCTAGTTTATACTCAATAATCTTTTCCTCAGGTTTAAATTCATATAGATCATCTAGTCCAAGAGATTTAACAGCGATTTTTATAATTTCTTTTTCAGGAATACCAACCGAACGATTTTGCATTCTTAAATAATATTTACCAGCATCAATCATTGCTTGTAATGGAATTAATCCTACTAATTCTGATCCGGAAACTCTAATTCCCCGTTTTAAAGCTTTTTTAAATACTTCGTCATAAGCAACATGAACCGGCGTAATACTAATATTTGTTAAGTTTATTGAAATTTGAGCAACTCCATACTCATCAATAAACCAACCTATAGCCTTAACACATTTTAAAGAACCGGGAATCCAAACTTTATTTCCTTTTTCGTCTAACTCAGGTTTTCCATTTGCCGAATTTTTAACTCTACCCTTCTCGCGAACATCAAATGCAATTGCATTTGCTCTACGAGTTGATGTTGTATTTAAGTTAACATTATATGCTACTAAGAAATCTCTTGCACCAACTGCTGTAACACCTGACTTAGCGTTAAATTCTGCTGGTCCAAAATCAGGTTTCCACTCAGGTTTTGATAATCTTTCTTTTAAACCTTCGTATTCACCGGCACGACAAACAGCTAAATTTCTGCGTTCTTCTATCAATGCTGCATTTTCATAACAATAAATCGGAATATTTAATTCATCACCAATTCGTTTGGCTAGTTTCCTGGCATACTCAACGGTTTCTTCCATTGTAATGCCTGCAACCGGAACAAAAGGGCAAACATCCGTAGCACCAAAGCGTGGATGCGCTCCTTTATGATTACGCATATCGATTAATTCGGATGCTTTTTTAACTGCAAGAAAAGCAGCTTCACAAACTTCTTCCGGAGTACCAACCATTGTTACTACAGTTCTATTTGTTGCCTTACCGGGATCAACATCTAATAAATTTACTCCTTCAACAGATTCTATTTCACTTGTAATCTGCTTTATTATATTCATATCGTTTCCTTCACTAAAGTTAGGAACACATTCTATTAATTGCTTCATTTTATATCGATTTTAATTACTTACTGTTAATATTATTTTAAGATTATACCTTATATTATATAGCAAATAAAATTCTATGGATAACGAATGCTTTTTAATTTCATGACTTTTAACTCCTGTTCTTTATAAATTATTACAAACACATTACGATATTAACTTTCCGTTTAAAATAACCTGATCAATTAAATTACTGGTATATGCATAAGGCATATAATCGTATGTTGGAATTTCTTTTGTAATAAACACATTAGCAATTTTACCCTTTGCAATATTTCCTAAGGATTCATGTAATCCCATAGCATAAGCTCCATTTATCGTACAGGCATTTATAACTTCTTCTGGTAACATTCTTAGTTTTATAGTTCCTAAAGACATTATAAATTTCATATTACCGGATGGTGATGATCCCGGATTATAATCAGAAGCCAAAGCAATTGGCAATCCTGCATCAATCATTTTACGAACGGGAGGGTCAATCATTCCTAAGAAAAATGCTGCTCCAGGCAATAATGTTGGCATCGTATCTGATTCTAATAATGCCTTAATTTCATCATCTCCGGTAAATTCCAGATGATCAACAGAAAGAGCGTTGTATTTAACTCCGACCTGAATACCGCCTGAATAATCTAATTCATTAGCGTGAATTTTAGCACGCAATCCATATTTAATTCCTGCCATTAAAATACGATCGGTCTGCTCAACAGTAAAAAAGCCTTTATCACAAAAAACATCAATATAATTAGCCAAATCTTCTGATGCGACCTGAGGAATCATTTCATTAATGACCATATCAACATATTCGTCCTGTTTCCCTTTATATTCAGCAGGTACTGCATGAGCTCCTAAAAATGTAGACTTTATTGTAATCGGTGTAGTATCTTTTAAACGTTTAATAACACGGAGCATTTTCAACTCATCTTCTACAGTTAAGCCATAACCGCTTTTTATTTCAACAGCACCAGTTCCAAATCCAATAATTTCATTAATGCGTTGTAGAGCCTGTTCATAAAGCGAATCTTCCGATGTATTATGTAAAAGTTTTGCAGAATTCAAAATTCCGCCACCACGTTTTGCAATTTCTTCATACGACAAACCACGAATTTTATCGCCATATTCAATTTCCCGGCTACCTGCATAAACTAAGTGAGTATGAGAATCACAGAAAGAAGGAAAAACCATTTTCCCTGTTGCATCAATCGATTCTCCTTTAAAATTCTCCAATTTTAAATCACTCATCTTACCGAAATCAGCAATTTTTTCATTATCAATCAATAGGTATGCATCTTCTACTGTATTCAGCTTTTGCATATCTTTTCCCGCAGCCCACTTTACTGGATCTTCCTCAACGTTTATCAGAGATTTTATGTTCTTTATTAATAATACCATTTTTATTAATTGTATTGTTTCAGATTTTAAGTTTGATTTGGTACGAAAATACAAAAATCATCGTGATATAAATAAAAAATTTTCTGTTGTATAACTTATGTTCTATTTTTACGAATTCTTGAAACTCTGAAACTAAATTCTAATATGAAAAAGAAAAGACCTATTCCGCACACTTTTGTAATCGTATTTTTTATTATCATATTTTCAGCAATTCTTACTTGGTTTGTTCCCGGGGGAGAATTCGACAGAGAAACAATGACCTTGAGTGATGGTACTGCAAAAGAAGTAATAGTAAAAGATTCGTTTCATTATACAGATAATGAGCCTCAAACCTGGGAAATATTTTCAGCATTTTTTGATGGTTTTGTTGATAAAGCTGATATCATAATATTTATATTGATGATTGGTGGCGCATTCTGGATAATGAATGACAGCAAAGCCATAGATGTGGGAATTTTTACTTTTCTAAAAAAGACAAAAAAAATTGAACATTATAAGCTCTTTAAGTTTCTGGGAATTGAAAATATTATTATAACTCTTATTATGCTTATGTTCTCCATTTTTGGTGCTGTATTCGGTATGAGTGAAGAAACAATAGCATTTGTTATCATCTTTGTTCCATTAGCACTTTCTATGGGATACGATTCAATTGTTGGTGTCAACATGTGTTTTGTTGCTGCGGGATTAGGTTTTGCAGGAGCCTTGCTGAATCCTTTTACCATTGGAATTGCTCAGGGTTTATCGGGCATTCCTTTATTTACAGGTATTGAATACAGACTGTTTACATGGCTTGTATTAAATTTTGTTGGAATAGTATATATATTAAGGTATGCTAAAAAAATTAAGAAAAATCCAAAACTATCACCCGTTTTTGAAGATGATAATAAAAACTGGAGAAATAAAGAACATATTAATCCGGAACATATGAAATATTACACTCCTGTTTCGGCTTGGATAATTTATGGGATCATTTCTGTTGTACTTGTGGTTATTTCATTTATTAATACAAGTACAACTTTATCTATAGGAAATTCATCTACGACTATTCCAGCTATTCCAGTATTAACCGGAATCTTCATAATATTGGGTCCACTTGTATTAAGAAAATCTGTACACTTTTTCATTTTAAATATTTTGCTTTTCACCATCTTGTTCTTGATTGTAGGAGTTATGGGATACGGATGGTACGTAATGGAAATAGCGACTCTTTTCTTTGCTATGGGGCTTGCAGCTGGTATTGCTAATAATAAATCTCCAAATAATATTACTAAATTATTTATTGATGGTGTAAAAGACATTTCGTCAGCTGCATTGATAGTTGGTTTGGCAGGTGGAATTATAATTGTACTACAGGAAGGTAAAATAATTGATACTATTTTGAATTCTGTTTCTCAATCAATGAAAACAATGGGCAAGGTTGGTTCTATCGGAATAATGTATTTAATTCAAACATTTATTAATATTATTATTCCATCGGGAAGTGCAAAAGCAGCTCTTACAATGCCAATTATGGCTCCTTTTTCCGATTTAATTGGAATATCGCGACAAGCTACTGTTATGGCATTTCAATTTGGTGATGGTTTCACAAATATGATTACACCAACATCAGGCGTATTAATCGGTGTACTTGGTGTTGCAAAAATTCCTTATGAAAAATGGGTAAAATGGATTACTCCTTTTATGATAATCTTAATTATTTTAGGGTTTTTATTATTAATCCCAACGGTATTAATGGAACTAAATGGATTTTAATATATATCCGGATAAAGAAAAACAAAATGATCTAAACACCAAAAGAACATAATTTATAATTAAATTCTAAATACTTTCACTATCATGAAAAGAATCCTATTCATCAGTTTTTCAATTATACTATCTTCTTTATCTTTAAAATCAAATAGCCAGGAAGATACTTTAACAACAAAAAATAACAAAGCAGAAAAAATTAAGGATGGCTGGACTTTTGGGGCTGTTCCCGTAGTTGCATATGATAGCGATTTAGGTTTTAAATACGGTGGATTAGTTAATTTTTACAACTATGGAAAACCTACCAGTTATCCTGAATATTTACAATCAATTTATCTGGAGGTTTCCAGGACAACTAAAGGAAGCGGTATTAATCAAATCTTCTTTGACTCTGAACATATGTTTCCGAATAAACCAATTAGAATAACCGGTGATTTTAGCTACCTGACTGAACAAGCACTTGATTTTTATGGCTTCAACGGATATCAGGCGGCTTATATACCTGAATTCGAAGATGACAATCTTAATAATTCTCTGTATAAATCAAGAATGTATTACCGGATGGAACGGAAAATGATTCGCTTTACTGCTGACTTTTCCGGTAATTTGTTCGGTGAAAAAATAAAATGGCTTGCAGGATTTGCTCATATCAATCATAAAATGGGTTCGGTTGATATTAATACCCTAAATGAAGGATTAGACAAGGATGAACTTCTACCTTCAATTGACAGCGTTCCGGGATTATACGATGAATATGTAGATTGGGGAATTATTCCACAGAAAGAAGCTGACGGAGGTAAAATTAATTATATAAAACTGGGAATTATTTATGATACACGAGATAATGAAGCAAATCCAATGTCGGGTATCTGGTCTGAGATTATTATTGTAACAGCTCCAAAATTTTTAGACAATTATGAAAATGATTATACTCAGTTATCTCTAACACATCGTCAGTATTTTACGTTAATTAAAAGCAAATTATCTTTTGCATACCGATTAGGTTACCAGGGGACCATTGCCGGAGAAACTCCATTTTATATGCTCCCTTATTTGAATTTCTCTTATAATCCATCGATTGTTATTGAAGGACTTGGAGGATCTAAATCCATAAGAGGTGTTTTAAGAGATCGTGTTATTGGTGACGGAATTATTTTTGGAAATCTTGAATTAAGATGGAAGTTTATAAAAACAGTAATAAAAAATCAGAATTTATATATTGCCCTTAGCACTTTTACAGATTTTGGAAAAGTTGTACAAGAAACTAAAATTGACAAATCGAATATTCCTATTGATGGTAGTGTTGATTTTGATAATTATTTTGATTCGAATAATGATAAACTACACTTAGGTTATGGATTAGGTTTACATTTTGCATTAAATGAAAACTTTATTGTAGCTTTCGATTATGGTTTAGCCAACGATAAGCGTGATGGTTCAAGTGGTTTGTATATTGGAATGAATTTCTTGTTTTAAAATTATATTTGGAGAGTATTTATAAAAATATCGGAATCAACATTAAAACCATTTCAATTAAAAAAGCCAGCGAAACTTATAATCACTGGCTTTCATTTTTTAAGATTCCTCAAATTTATGCGTTACATCATTAAATTCGTAAAATTCATCCAGACTTTTAGTATAGACATCCATTGCTCTTCGACTCATACCCATACTTGAAAATCCACCATCGTGGAAAATATTTTGCATGGTTATTTTCTTAGTCAGATCCGAGAACATGGTAATACAATAATCAGCACATTCTTCAGCAGTTGCATTACCCAACGGAGACATTCGGTTTGAAAAATCCATTAATCCTTCTAAACCCATTATTCCCTGCCCAGCTGTTGTTGGAGTTGGCGACTGCGAAATAGTATTAATTCTTATTTTCTTTTCGCGACCATAAATATATCCAAAACTACGTGCAATTGATTCTAATAAAGATTTTGCATCGGCCATATCGTTATAACCATATAAAGTACGTTGTGCAGCAACGTATGAAAGTGCCAAAACTGATCCCCAGTCATTTAAAGCATCCCTTTTCCGAGAAACCTGCAATATTTTATGAAACGAAAGTGCAGAAACATCTAATGTTTTAAGAAAATAATCATAATTTAAGTTATCATATGTTATTCCTTTTCTAACATTTGGAGACATTCCTATTGAGTGAAGAATAAAATCAAATTTACCTCCAAATTTCTCCATTGTTTTATCAATTAGATTTTCAATATCTTCAACTTTGGTTGCATCAGCAGAGATAACTTCAGTATTACAGGCTTCTGCCAATTTATCTGTATCTCCCAAACGTAATGCGAAAGGTGCATTTGTAAGAACAATTTCTGCTCCCTCTTCATATGCTTTTTCAGCTACCTTCCATGCAATTGATTTATCATTCAATGCACCAAAGATTAATCCTTTTTTACCTTTTAATAAATTAAATGCCATGATTATAATTTTTTGTTTGTATAAGTTACATACAATTATATAAAAATAATGTTCACTTTAAGAAAATTATAAATGACTAAAATATTTATGAATGACTAAAATTTGGAATACTTTATGAATGACTAAAATATTTACTAAACATTATAAGTGTCTTAAAATTCAAATCCTTTCATTTTTTGGCAGAAAATTTCAGTTTATAAGGCTTAGGCATTTTTAATTTTAGTTCATTTATTAATTTTTATTTAGATAATAATACTCTCGCATTTTTAATAGCAGCATCAGATAGTGCTTCGCCACTTAACATTTTAGCAATTTCGTTTATTCTTTCTTCCCGAGATAACAACTTAATGTAAGTATTTGTAGTTTCGTGATTATCTTTTTTATAAACCAGATAATGATAATCGCCTTTACTGGCTATTTGAGGTAAATGTGTTATATTAATTACCTGCATATTTTCAGACATACGTTTAATTATTGATCCCATTTTATCGGCTATTTCACCTGATGTTCCGGCATCAATTTCATCAAAAATTATTGTAGGCAAAGTTGTGGTCTCAACAATCAAAGATTTTATACTTATCATTAATCTGGAAATTTCTCCTCCGGAAGCAACTTTTGATAATTCTTCCAATGCAACATTTTTATTGGCTGAAAATAAAAATTTAATGATTTCTTTACCGGTTGGTAAAAATTCTTCGGAAGGAATTTGCTCCACCTTAAAACCAGCATTCGGAATTCCCAGTTGTTTTAATATTTCAACAACCTTATTTTCTATCTTAGGAATTACAGTTTTTCTATTCTCAGAAATCTGATTTACCAATGCTATTAATTCATCATATAAAATATTAAGCTCCTTTTTTATTTTATCTGTTTCAAAATCGTAAGAATTAATACTATCAAGTTTTTGCTGTAATTCTTCCTTTATTTTAATTAACTCTTTAATCGTAGCAACTTTGTGCTTTTGTTGTAGTGAATATATATTATCCAGTCGTTCACGAATAAATTCAATTCTTGCCGGATCGTATTCAATTCTTTCGTTTAATTGTTCTATTTCATTGTTAATATCCTGAAGTTCGATATATGCAGAATCAATTCGTTGAACTAAATCATCACCTTCTTTTATATATTTTGAGATAGATTCGATAGAACTTTTTGCTTGCTTTAAGTTAGATATTATTGAAATATCTTCAGAAGATAATAAGTTATAACAATTAGAAAGATTTAACTTAATTTCTTCGGCATGATTTAACTTTTCAAGTTCTGTCTCAAGGTCATCCTGTTCTCCTTCAACTAATTTTAAAGCCTCCAACTGATTAAATTGAAACTGAAAATAATCCAGATCAGCTTTTGCTTTATCAGCATTATTAATTAGTTTTTTATATTCTGATGTTAATATATCATACTCTTCAAATTTATTTCTATAATTATCAAGTAATTCCTGATGATTAGCAAATGAATCGACCAGACTTAACTGAAAGTGATCGTCACCCAGGAGCAAACTTTCGTGTTGTGAATGTATATCGATCAAGTTATTATTTAGATCCTTTAAAATAGCAAGATTAACAGGCGTATCATTAATAAAAGCACGTGATTTCCCATTATCGGTAATTTCACGCCGTATTATTGTTAAATCCTCGTAATCTAAATTATTTTGAATAAAGAAATCTTTTATTTTATACTGTTTGATCTGAAATTTTGCTTCAACAAGACATTTTTTTGTTTTATCTTTTAAAACTGAGGTATCAGCTCTTTGACCAAGCACAAGCGATAAAGCGCCTAATAAAATTGATTTACCTGCTCCTGTTTCGCCTGTAATTATATTCAAGCCTTTATTAAAATCAATTTCTAATTCATTGATTAAAGCATAATTCTGAATATAAATTGATTGAAGCATAAATAAAATGACTAAAGTTTAAAATACTTGTGAATGCCTAAAATGACTATATTAATTACTATACATTTTAGCTTATTTTTTTATTTAAATTATAACCAATTGATGTGAAGATAGCTAACAATTCACCTGATTCTTCGTATTCATGTTTCATTTCTTCTGGTTTTAGCCAACCTGTTTTTATAATAATTTCTAACCAATATTGACATTCGCTTGCCTCACTTTCACAAATTTTTATTTTATTCCTAAAATCAGCCCTGCTTCTTGCACGATTTGCTTCCCTGTAATTAGCACCAACGCTTGTTCCTGATTTCGTTAACTGATATCTTACGACTCTTCCCTCTGGTGTATCAGGCAATCTAATTGATAATTTTATGATAGAAATCGCAAATAACTTTGTTCTTTCTTCCAAGTCTTTTGCAAACTTTTTCTTCTTATTTAATTCATCTTCTACCATTTATCAATTTTATATTTTAGGCATTTATAATTTTAAATTGATTATTGTTGTTTAATTTTTATGTATTTATCAGCACGCGTTGGATCAATTTCTACTAAAATTTTATATACTCGATCGGCTTCGGCCATAAAAGATTCTGAAAAAATATTTACTAATTCGTCTGATTTAGCACTCATTATTAATTCGAAACCAAACAAATACGGATCTGGTTTCTGACGATAAATTTTTTGTAATAATTCAAGGCTTTCTGCAATTTCAGCCCTCCCTGTTGCATCTTTACTTTCCATTATATCAAGTCCTAATCGGTGATATCTGTACAAAAATTCTCTTAAGCCCTTATAACGATCATTTAAAATATTTTCAATAAACCAATATCTATTTTTACGGCTTTCAAAAGCTTTCCAGCCCTTTTCCGGAGCATTCTGGGCGTTATTAACAATAAGTTCAGCTTTTTGATAATATTCAGTACCTCCAAGCATTGAAAAAGTATCATAATCTAAACCTATTATTATATATGCATAATATGCCAGTACAGATGTCAAATTAGACCTATGTTCTGTTATACTAAATTCTAATGGTTCAAACTCGACATAATTAAACCTTAAATTATCATCTTTGAAATTTAATACGGTAGAACTATATGAAGTATTATAAGTGGGCCTACGCGATTGAACCTGGATACTTCCTTTGAACTCATCGCCACTATGATCTTGAAGGTTAATTAATATATTACACTCAATACGTTCTTCATTCGTATAAACATGATTAGTCCATGCTGTATTATTCATGAACTCATATATAGCAGTTTGTAAAGTTTGAAACACCTGTTTATTTGTACCTTGTATTTGAGATGAAACAACCTGTATATTACATCTTAACTCCTGACTGTAAGCCACTTGCGCTAACAATATAATTCCAAAAACAAGTCTAAATATTTTTTTCATATTTTATGATTTCATAAGTCTTCTTATCAACACTTCAACTATATCAACAGCGACATCTTTTTTCGCTTTTATATTAAATTCAGTTACATTATCCTGATTATCAATAATATTAATCTTATTGGTATCGTATCCAAATCCGACACCATCTTCATTCAATGAATTTAAAACGATGAAATCAAGGTTTTTATTTTTAATTTTTTTCTTTGCGTTCTTTATTTCATCATTTGTTTCCAATGCAAATCCAACAAGAACTTGATTCTTCTCCTTCATTTTACCCAACTCAGCTGCAATATCCTTATTTGGTTCCAAGGTAATTTGCATATTATCTTTTCCGCGTTTTACTTTTTTGTCAAATTGAACTGCTGGCTTAAAATCAGCAACTGCAGCAGACATAATAGCAGCATCACAATCGGGAAAATGTTTTACCGATTCATTATACATTTCCTGAGCTGTTTGAATATTAATCCTGGTAATTAATGAATTTGAAGTTTCTAAATGACTTGGCCCTGATATTAATATAACCTTTGCTCCCTGATTCGCTAATTCCTCGGCAATAGCAAAACCCATTTTCCCGGAGCTATAATTTCCTATAAATCTTACCGGATCAATTGGTTCAAAAGTTGGTCCTGCAGTAACTAAAATTCTTTTAGATTTTAGTTTTTTTTTTGAAGAAAAAAAATCGATAATTCTTTCTGTAATTACTTCGGGTTCTGCCATTCTGCCTTTTCCTATTAAACCACTAGCCAATTCTCCGCTTTCAGGTTCAATAATTACATTGCCGTAAGACTTAAGCGTTTCAATATTTTTTAAATTGGCAGGATGTTTAAACATATCCAAGTCCATTGCCGGAGCTATCATCACAGGACACTTTGCTGATAAATAAGTAGTAATTAATAAATTATCGGCAACAGCATGTGCCATTTTACCCATTGAATTTGCAGTAGCAGGTGCAATAACAAACAAATCGGACCACGAGCCCAAATCCACATGGCTATTCCATTGCCCATTTTCAGGATTAAAAAATTCAACGAGTATTGGATTCTTTGATAAGGTTACTAAAGTTAACGGAGTAATAAATTCTTTGGCTAATTTGGTCATAACAACCTTTACATCAGCACCTTCCTTTACAAGCAACCTTACAAGAATAGCAGCCTTATAGGCTGCTATTCCTCCGGTAATTCCCAATAAAATATTTTTCCCTTTTAGCTTCATGAGCTAATTTTTTGAATAATACTATTCTTGTTCTTCAGCTTCAGGTTTTCTATAATAAATCTGATCATCCATGAATTCCTGCACTGCAATTAATGTAGGTTTAGGTAGTCTTTCATAAAATCTTGAAATTTCTATCTGCTCTCTGTTTTCGAAAATCTCTTCAAGATTATCAGTATAAGATGCAAATTCTTCCAACTTTCTATTCAACTCTTCTTTAAGCTCACTCCCAATTTGATTTGCTCTTTTAGAAACTATAGCAACAGCCTCGTAAATGTTTCCTGTTTCATTATCAATTTCATTCAAGTTACGGGTTATTGTTGTAACAGGAGCTTTTGTCTTTTTGTAATCCATCCTAATATGATTTATTAAATACTAATTTTTTAAAATACCTTGTGAGTTATTAAACATATCAGTTGCTTCTTTCAAAAATTCACTTTCAGGAAATTCCCCAACAAATGAGTAATACTCATCAACAGTAGACTGATATCTTTCAATTCTTTTATTTTCAATACTATTCTCAGCTAACAAAAATTTTGCTTTTAAAATAAGGAATATTATTTCTTCCCTGTGTTCTGTTTCGGAAAAATCATCTAAACTATTATTTAAAGCTATTATAGCTGCTTTATAGTTCCCCAAATTAAAATATAGTTTAGCACTTTGATATGATTTCTCAACCAGCTTGTTTCTTAATTCTTCGATATAACCAATACATTCACCTGTTCTTTCGCTTGTTGGGTATCTCGACATATATAATCCAAATAACGATATTGCCTGATATGAATATGTCTGATCTAAACTAGAGCGAGGTGATAATAAGTAAGTACAATATGCATTCATAAACTCAGTTTCCTCAGCAAATGGGCTATTCCCATACGTTCTTCTAAACTCATCAAAATAATGAGCTGCCAATAAATAACTTTTCTCATAGAAGCTACAGTATGCTGCATAATAAAAAACAGTATCTGCTTGTCTTGTTCCCTTTAAAATAGGCTTTAATTGCTCAAACAAGCCTTCAGCTCTCATATAATCCTCCTCAGCATAATATTCAAGAGCTTTCTGATACTGTAGTTTATAATCACGACTTTTTAATAATTTCTCATATTTACATGAGGAAACTATTACTAATAGTAGTATAAATGGTATTAATATTCTCATTTTTTTAAACATTTTGCAAATGTACAATTTTAGTTTAATATGCTAAAATTTAATTACTCTAAACGTTTAATTTATTTAATTTATTTTCATTGATTTGCTATTTTTTCAAAAAAATGTACTTTTGTGCCATTAAAAAACAATAATTTAAATCTAAATAACGTGGATCTATTTAACAAGATAAAAGAAAATATGGGCTCTTTGGGTCAGTATATGAAACAAGCCCACGGGTATTTCGCATTCCCTAAACTGGAAGGTGAAATTCATCCAAAAATGAAATTCAGAGGAAAAGAGGTTCTTACCTGGAGTTTAAATAATTATATTGGATTAGCAAATCATCCGGAAGTTAGAAAAACAGATGCTGAAGCCGCAAAAGAATGGGGCTTAGCATATCCAATGGGTGCAAGAATGATGTC
>JAIORB010000098.1 GCA_021108325.1 Bacteroidales bacterium
GATCGTCTAAATAGATTTTAAAAACGTTTTATTAATAAAATATTATTGTATCTTTGCCGCACGATTTTAAAAAGTAGGTTTAATTATTAATTAAAAACAAGAGTATGCCTGTAAAAATTCGATTAACAAGAAGAGGGAGAAAAAAAGCTCCTTTTTATCACATTGTTGTCGCAGATAGCAGGGCGCCACGAGATGGTAGATTCATTGAAAGCATAGGAAAATATGATCCTATTACGAATCCTGCTACTATCGAATTAGATTTTGATAGAGCATTAGATTGGTTGCAAAAAGGCGCTCAACCTACAGATACTTGTAGAGCTATCTTGTCGTACAAAGGTGTTATGATGAAAAAGCACTTACTTGAAGGAGTAAAAAAAGGTGCTTTAACTGAAGAACAAGCTGAAGAAAAATTTCAAAGCTGGTTGAATGAAAAAGAAAGCAAGGTTCAAGCTAAATGTGACATGCTAAAAAAAGGCACAGATGCTGAAGCTAAAAAGCGTTTAGATGCTGAAACAAAAGTGCGTGAAGCAAGAGCAGAAGAATTAGCTAAGAGAAATGCCGAAGCAGCTGCTGAAGAAGCAAAAGCTGATGCAAAAGAAACTGAAGAAACTTCTGAAGCTGTAGAAGAAACACCTGCCCGTCCGGCAGGCGGGGCTAAAGTTGCCGAGGAGGTAGAAACGAATGCAGAAGAAACTAAAGAAGTGAAACCTGAAGAAGCTCCTAAAACTGTAGAAGAAACGGTTAAAGTTGTCGAAGAGAAAGCTCCTGAAGCAGAAAATAAAGACGAAGCACCAAAAGCTTAAGATATTTTCATGCATGAAAAAAGATGATCATTATTTATTAGGATCACTTTTAAAAACTACGGGGATTAAAGGTGAGCTTATATTGAAATTTAATAATAATTGTCTTGAAGAAATTCAAAAATTGGAATCAATTTTTATCGATGTTGATAATAAATTGGTTCCTTTTTTTATTGATGAAATTAGACCTAAGTCATCGACTACAGCTATTGTAAAACTTGAAGGCCTCGATGAGGACGAAAAGTCGATTGAGTTTATTGATTCGGAATTTTATATTTCTTTTGAGCAGGTAAAAATTTTGCAAATTGATACAGAAGAATTTATTGATATTATTGGGTATAAAGTGTTTGATCAGAACAAGCAATTGATAGGGGAGATGTTGGAATTTATTGATATTCCTAAGAACCCCTTACTAAATGTGAAAACTGAAAAGGGAGAAATTTTAATTCCCGCAAAAGATGAATTAGTTATTGAGGTTGATGATGATTTACAGGAAATTCTGATTAATATTCCGGATGGATTATTAGATATTGATTAAGGGCTTGTAACCCTAAGAGAGATCTTCAAATTTAATTATTTTATTTCTCCAGTCATCGGGCAATTCAACAGCTCCATTTTCTTTAGATAAAAAAGCGACCAAAACGGCATCGTTTTTAGCCTTAACTTCTTTTGTAATTGTATTGACAATTTCCTGTTTCATTTGGAGGCTTTTATTTCCAAGTTTACAGACCTTAGACAAAACCATAATTTCTTCTCCCAGAAATATAGGATTAAAGTATTCTATTGTAATTTTTGCCAGAACCAACGCTTTTTCTTCCCAGTTCATTTTTTGTTCGAAAATCATTTCAAAATATTGTAATCGGGCCATATCGAAATAATTCTGATAAACAGAATTGTTAACATGCGCCATTATATCAATATCATTAAAGCGAATCTGGATTGGTGTTTTATGAAGAAATTCAACTTTTGGCTTAGTTGTCATGATCTTGGAGTTCAATATCTAATTCTTCATAAACAGAGTTTTGGCTTTTAAATTCAGGAACAATTTCTTTCATTTTTCTAACAATTTCGAAATTGTCATGATCTTTTTGAAGTTTAATAAGTTCTCTAAATTTCTTTTGTACTTGTTCAAAATCATAATTCCGGACTTTGGCAATCATAATTTTTGAGTGATGTGTAGGTAGTGTATTTTCCAAATCATTTAATAGTTCTTCGTATAATTTTTCACCTGGCCTTAAACCTGTATATTTTATCTGAATATCTTTTCCAATATTTAGTCCGGAGAGTTTTATCATTTTCTTAGCAAGGTCAATAATTTTTACTGATTTCCCCATGTCGAAAATAAAAATTTCTCCACCATTACTAATAGCTCCTGCTTCAAGTACAAGTTGACAGGCCTCAGGGATTGTCATAAAGTAACGAGTAACTTCAGGATGTGTGACTGTAACCGGTCCTCCTTTATCTATTTGTTTTTTGAATCGTAAAATTACCGATCCGTTTGATCCTAAGACATTTCCAAAGCGAGTTGTAATAAAATTTGTTTGACTAACCTGGTTTAATGCTTGAATGTAAATTTCTGCTATTCTTTTTGAAGCTCCCATGACATTTGTAGGGTTCACGGCTTTATCGGTCGATACCATTACAAATTGTTCAACCTTAAACTCATTAGAAATATCAGCAATAATTTTGCTTCCGAGAATATTGGTTCTTAAAGCTTCTGTAGGATTTTTTTCCATCATGGGAACATGCTTGTAAGCTGCAGCATGGTATACAAACGAGGGTTTATATTTTTCAAAAAGTTTCCTTACTCTGTATTCATCGGCAATATTCCCAATTACTATTTCAAAATTATAAAAGTTAAACTTTTCTTGCAGATCAAGTTCCATATCGTACAATGGTGATTCTGCCTGGTCGAAAAGGATAATTTTTTTAGGATTAAAGTTAATTAATTGTCGAACAATTTCGCTACCGATCGAACCGGCAGCACCTGTTACCAAGACACTCTTATTAAGAATTATTTTCTTAATTTTGTTGATATCTAAAACAATAGGAGGCCTTTCAAGTAAGTCTTCAATTTTAATTTCTTTAATCTGATTAAAACTCAATTCTCCATTAATCCATGTGTTTATATCCGGGACAGAAAGAACACCTATGTCGTATTGTAAACATTTTTCAATAATATTTTGTTTTTCAACCGGGCCAATATTTTCTTTAGCAATAATTAATTTTTCGACAGTGTTTTTGTCTAATAAATTTTCTAGATAGTCAGCATGATAAATTGTAACACCTTCAAGTGTTTTTCCTATATTAGAGTTTGTAATATCTAAAAAAGCCAATACTTTATGTTTGGTTTCGGCATCTCTATCGAGTGTCCTTTTGGTAATAACACCGAATTGTCCGGCACCATAAATAATAACATCTGTTTTCTCTTTGCTTGGGTTATAAAGTTCCTGATAGACTATTTTCGTTGCTAGTCTGAAAGAAGCCATTAAAAAAACAGTTAAAAGAAAATCTATTACAACAATGGAAGAAGGAATAATAAATGTTCCATTAATGAAAAAGTAGTTTATAGCATTAATAATAATAAATACTACACTACCTGAAATGGCAACCATGAAAATTCGTTCAGTATCTTTTGCCCCAGAGTATCTAATGATACCGGCATAAGTTTTAAAAATCAGAAAAGTAATCGATCTAAAAAATAAAACATAAGGAATAATAAAACTTAAACTGTCGTAATATTCCGGAGGAATTACAAAATTAAAGCGTAATAAAAAAGCAGAAGAAATAGAAATAGCACAAATAAAAAGATCGATAAGAAATACTATCCATCTGGGGGTATATGATTTTGGAAACCTGATCATTTATTTTAAGAGCAATTTAGATTACTTAAAAAATGCTTAATACATATCATTCAAAAATATTAAAAATAATGCAGCATGTATAATTTTTTATCGTCTTTTATCAAAACAAAATAAAAATCTGAAATTATGAAACCTCCATGTAATGGAATTATACAAAATATGAATGATAATAATTAATTCTTTAGTACTTTATGATAAGAACTAAGGTATGGAGGTTCACGAGCGGATTATAGTGTATAGGATTTGTGGGAGCGAGTAACAGAAAAAAGACTGATTACAAGAAATGCAAATAAATAACTAAAACAAAATCAATAACTAAAACAAATAAATGTATGAAAACAAAACTAGTTAAAACAATTACAGTTACAACGCTTATGCTTTGTGGATTGCTTTTAAGCAATGCCTTTGGCGCATCATTATTTGAAGATAAAAAGGAAACAAGAAACCTTGGAGATTTTGATGAAATAAGCTTGGCAATTCCAGCTAATTTGTATTTGACACAAGGTTCTAAGAATGAGGTTGTAATTGAGGCTGATGAAGATCTATTGGAAAAGATTGAAACCGAAGTACGAGGAACGAGCTTAAATATTAAATTCGAAAAATGGTACAACTACAAAGGTATTGGTAAAATCAATATTTATGTTACCGTAAAAGATATTAAGAAACTGGTTGTGTCCGGTTCAGGTGATATTATTGCAAAATCTGCAATTAAATCAGAAAAATTAGCTTTTATTATTTCTGGAAGTGGATCAGTATTGATTGATGATTTGACTACCAATGATATTTATGCAATGATTACAGGTTCGGGCGATATAAGAATTGAAGGGAAATCAAAAGCAAATGAATTGGATGCTACAATTACTGGTTCTGGCGATTTTGAATCAGTAAACCTTGAGTTTAAAGAAGCAGATTTAACAATTACTGGTTCTGGTTCAATAAAAGCATTTGTTTCAGGAGAATTAGATGCAAATATTACAGGAAGTGGCAAAATTTATTATACAGGAAATCCGCTAATTGATGCAAATATTACAGGAAGTGGTAAAATTAAAGGCGGCAATTAATATTGTTTTAAACATTTTGTAGAATCACAATGTATTGTGATTCTACAATTTTAATATACATCTTTACTTTCTTATTATTTGAATTTCACCGTTTGGTTCGAGTTTAATAATGCTTGATGCTTGTGAATTTGAAAAATCGTCTTGCCTCCATTTAACAACATAGTCCACAGATTCAATTATTTCCTGACTAATTTCTGCAAAATTCAAAGGTGATGCTTGTCCGCTAATATTAGCCGAAGTTGATACAATAGGCTTTCTGAATTTTCGAATAAGATTTTGATTAAAAGGCTCATCTGATATTCTAATTCCAACACTCCCGTCTTGTGCAATTATATTTGGAGCCAGGTTTTTTGCTCCTGAAAATATAATTGTTAATGGTTTATCTGAAAGTTCGATTAGATTCCACGCAACATCTGGTATTTCATTTATATAGGAAGAGATTTTATTTGGGTTATCTAACAAGATAAGCATACTTTTTTGATCACTTCTTTGTTTTATTCGGTAAATCTTTTCAACAGCTTTTTCATTAGTAGCATCACATCCAATACCCCAAATTGTATCAGTTGGGTATAAAATTACTCCTCCATTTTTTAGTACTTCAAGTGCTTTTTTTAAATCATTTTGCATGTTTAAGCAAATTTATTGAAAAGAAATTTAGTTGAGAAAGATAATAATTTAAAATAAAGAATGTGTATTTTCGAAAAAATAAAACTAACTGGTAAGATGTTAGAAAAAATTACTAAAGTAAACAGAGTTAAAAGAGAAAATATAAAGTTTTCTATCATTATCCCAACATGGAATAATTTAGAATATTTAAAGTTAGTTGTTAATAGCATTAAAAAAAACTCACATTTTGATCATCAAATTATTGTATTAATAAATGAAGGAATAGATGGAACATTGGAGTGGGTAGATTCTCAGATAAATATAGATTATGTTCATTCTAAAGAGAATATAGGGATTTGTTTTGGACTAAACATTTGCAGATCTCTAATTAAAACAGACTATATATTATATGCAAATGATGATATGTATTTACTGCCAGACTGGGATTTGGAATTAGATAAAGAAATAGAAAAGATAGGGCATGATAACTTTATGCTGTCAAGTACTATGATCGAGCCTTTTGATACTTCAAATTCATGTGTAATAGTTAAAAATTATGGAGACAGCATTGAAAGTTTTGATGAAATAAAACTTATTAATGAGTATAAAAATCTAATTAAAGAAGATTGGTCGGGTAGTACTTGGCCACCTAACATTGTGCATATTGATTTATGGGATTTAGTAGGAGGAATGAGTATAGAGTTTTCTCCCGGGATGTATTCCGATCCTGATTTCTCAAAAAAGTTATGGGATGCTGGAGTTAGGTATTTTAAAGGTGTTGGAAAAAGCAGAGTATATCATTTTGGATCGAAATCAACAAAACGAGTAAAAAAGAATATAGGAAGCGAAATGTTCCTTTATAAATGGGGGATAACTGCAAATACATTTGTAAATAATTATTTAAAACGCGGAAAAAAGTTTACTGGTTCCTTAGATAATATAAAATTAAGTTTGAGTTTGAAGCTTAAAAATAAATGGAAGAGAATTTATAAAAGCTTTTGAAGTAAATTTTGTGTTATAAAAATTTCCTGGGATTCTTTCAGATTCGGCTCAAAATTATTTATTAATTCCATAAGGCGTGTAGGTTGTTTTATTTTCAATTACCTGATTTAAATAATCTAAATTGGCTTTGTCTCGTTCCAGTTTTTTATGAAATAAATGATATTGTATTGCAAGATGTTTAACTGTTTGTACTTTTTTTCCTGCGTTCCTTAATCGGTATTCCAAATCCGTATCTTCACCAACGGCAGGTTTGGTGTACCGTTCGTCAAATCCATTAATCTCCATAATATCAGATTTGTACAGCGAGAAATTGCTACCAAGTACACCTTTGTCCTTTTTGTTTATTTTTTTTCTGATAAAATTACTTTTAAAATAAATCGCATTTTCTAAATGCGAACCTCCTGTAATAGATTTAAGCAATAGCCCTGTTAATGCAAATCTTCTTTCTAAAACACCATCTTTAACATTTTTGTATGTTAATTTTTCAGAAATGAATTTAGACAGATTAGATCTTCTGCCGGCTAAAATTGTATTTTGTTTTTTATTAATAAGATGTTCATTTACAAAGTTCTTATGTGGGATGCAATCACCATCTATAAAAATAATGTAATCAGATTCGGTTGACTGAATTGCGACATTCAAAATTGTATTTTTTCTCCAACCCTGATCTTCATGCCATATATGTCTTATATTTAAAGAAGATTGTTTGATGTAAGATTCTATTTCTTTAATAACTTCTTTTTTTGAACCGTCGTCGGCCAGAATAATTTCAAATTTTTTATTTGTTTGACGTTCAAATCCTGCAAAAACCAGTTCTAAAAATCTGAAATTATTGTAAATAGAAATTATTATTGTTGCTCGTGGTTTTTCCATCTGTTTAATTACTGCAGAAAGCGTTTTACTTGTTTTTAAGAAGATTGTAGTTTTGAAAACTAAAAATAGTTTTATTAAGAATATGATTCTCTATAAATGAAAGGATCTTATAAGAAAATTTTTCGTGTTTAAATTTTTGGCGGTTCTTATTACGTTTATATAATTTATTTTCCCAGTTAAAATCAAGTATTTTATTATTCATAACTTCAGGATGTGTTCCTTTGAATTTTCTGATTTTGTTAATGTTACCATAATCAAAATGTGTTTTTTCCATTTTTTCTGCTCCGGCTTTGCCCCGATGGTTATTTGCAAATGAAACCAGTTTCTTTTTCATTATATGTGGCGGACGCACCCAACCATAATGATAAATATGTGCATCTACTTTAGCAACATTTAATTTATAGGTATTATCCTGAACTCTGTAATTTAATCCATCAAATTCAGGAATTCTTCTGAAAGATTGTGCAGATTCCCAGCTATGTATTTCAGGATCATTTCGTACAATTCTGATTTCGTGTTTATACCAGCTGTGAGAATAATGATAATGCAAATAATCTCCCCAGAAATGATAATAGTTAAACAACAAGCCTTCAACTTCTTTATCATCATTTAATTCTTCACACCTTTTTCTTATTATCGGAATATCTTTTTCGTGAATAAGCTCGTCAGCCTGAAGGTAAATTAGCCAGTCGCCTGTACAGTTGTTTTTTGCAATATCTGTCTGATGAGCATGTTCCATGCCTCTTGGATATTTTTCAATATCCCAGACAGTATCAATAATTTTTATTTTGTCAGAATTAATTTCCTTAATTAGTTTCCTGGAATTATCATCAGAATCACTATCACCTAATGCAACAATAAATTCATCAACCAAAGGTAGTGCAGACATTATGGATTCTATTGCAGGATAGCCAAGCTTCTCTGCGTTTTTAGACATTGTAAAACCACTAATTTTCATTCAGGTAAAAATTTTAATTACTTTGCAAATATATAAATTGTAATAAATAAGTGTTCTATATTTGTTTTAATAAAATTACATTCAGATAATGATACAAATTAGTGCTGTAATAATTACTTTAAACGAAGAAAGAAACATAAAAAGATGTCTTGAGTCGATTTATAAAATTGTTGATGAGATAGTTGTGATTGATTCTTTTTCAACTGACAAGACAAGAGAAATATGCGAATCGTACAATGCAGAATTTTATGAGCAGAAATTTCTTGGTTATTCAGCACAAAAAAATTATGGAATAAAAAAAGCAAAATATCCTTATATATTATCCCTTGATGCTGATGAAGCATTATCTAAAAATCTCAAAAAATCAATACTTTCTGTTAAAAGCAACTGGAAATACGATGCATATTCCTTTAACAGACTTACAAACTATTGTGGGAAATGGGTTCGTTTTGGGGGTTGGTATCCTGACAGAAAAATCCGTTTATGGGATTCAAGAAAAGGAAACTGGGGAGGTCTGAAAGTACATGAAAAATTGATTTTTAGTAAGAGAGTTCGTGCAAAATATATTAAAGGTGACTTATTGCATTACTCATATTATACAATTGATGAACATGTAATACAAGCCAATAAATACTCATCTATACTTGCTCAATCGTATTTTGAAAATGGAAGAGCTATTCCGCTTTTAGAAATTATATTTCGACCAATTTGGAGATTTATTAGGGATTATATTATAAAACTGGGATTTTTAAGTGGTTTAACAGGATTGCATATTGCTGTTATTTCCTCTGTGGAAGTATTTTTAAAATATATAAAATTGCGTAAACTATATGCAAGTTCATATAATCCGAATTACAAAAATATTACTTTTTTAAATTCAAATAAAGTGTGGGGAGGTGGCGAAAAATGGACCTTAGATACAGCTCTTCATTTATCAAGGTCTGGCTATAACGTACTGATTATCACGTATAAAGATTCTGCTTTATTTAAAGAGGTAAGAAAATATGAACTGGAATTGGAACTAAAAAGTATAAAAGTTACGACATATAGTTTTATAAATATTTTTCAAAGAAAGCGATTTAAAAGAATACTTAAAGCTTATAATGTTGGCACATTATTTTTGAATTTATCAAATGATTTAAAATTTGGAGCAAAGGTAGCTCGTATGTTGGGTGTTAATAAAATAGTGTATCGGCGAGCTATTCCTAAACCAATTAAAAGAAAGTGGTATTACAGGCGTTTGTTTGTCAGGCATATAGACAAAATTATATCCAATTCTGAACATACGAAAAGAGGTGTTTTATTAAATTATTCAGATATTATCAAAGATGAATTTGTAAAGGTAATTTATAATGGAATAGCAATAAATAAACAGATTGACAGAAAGATAAAAAATGCTGGAAACCAGATTGTCATTGGTTCGGCAGGAAGGCTTTCTAAAGAAAAAGGGCATTTATATATGATTCAGCTGGCTGTTAATTTAAAAGAGAAAGATATTCCATTTAAAATTATGATAGCTGGTGAAGGCTCACAAAGGAAGAAACTGGAAAAGGAAATTGATAAGTTAGGATTAAAAGAAGAATTTGAATTAATTGGTTTTAAAAAAGATCTGAATGATTTTTACAGCCAGATTGATGTATTTGTTTTGCCATCAATTTGGGAAGGATTTGGATTTGTTTTACTAGAGGCAATGAGTTTTAAATTGCCTGTAATTGCATTTGACACAGGAAGTTCAGCTGAAATCATTCAAGATCAGAAAAATGGTTTTATTGTTCCTGATTTTAATATTGACCTATTAACAGAAAATGTTATAAAGTTATATACGAATAAGGATCTTCGAAATGAAATGGGTAATACTGGATTTAAAATTCTGCAAAATAAGTTTTCTGTTGAAAACACTTTAAGAGAAGTCATAAAAATAATAGAGAATCAATAGACAAATATCTTTTACAAAACAAGAATAGCATTATAAGATATTTTAAGAAGTCTTTAAAAGCAAACTATCGGTATCTATAGTATTTGCACATTTAAAGTGTCCTTCAGGACATTTTTTAAAGCCATGTAAACCGCAGGGGCGACATTCAAGTTTTTCTTTAGTTTCAATAATTATTGCTTGATCTGATAAAGGCCCAAATCCAAAATTGGGAACTGTTGAACAAAAAATTGCTGTTGTTGGAGTATTCATCGCAGAGGCCATGTGCATTGGAGCTGAATCGTTAACATAATTCATGATAGCATTTGTCATTAATGCTGAGGTTTGTAAAAAACTTAATTCCCCACATAAATTTGTTATGTTACTTCTGATACTTTTAGTTATTATTTCATCACAAGCATCTGCATCATCAGGTCCGCCAATTAAATAAATATGAAATTTTGTTTCGATTTTATTAATTAAATCAGCCCACTTATTTTTAGGAAACTGTTTTGTAAACCAAACTGAAGTAGGAGCCATACAAATATATGGTCGCATTTTATATTGAGAAACTATTTGAAAGTCTTCGTCAGTTGGATATAATTTGGGTTTAAAAACACTATTATCTGTAATTTCAGAAATCAATTCTATATTTCTTTCAATCTCATGTTTTCCATTGCCAATCTCATGTTTAAATTTTCGAGTAAAAAGAAAAGAAAATGGATTTTTATTAAATCCAACTTTTATTTTACCACCAGAAAATGCAGTAATTATTCCTGTTGATGCAAATCTTTGGAGGTTTATAACATAATCGTATTTTTTGCTTCTGATTAGTTTGATAATACGAAACAGATTCTTTTTTTTCTCGTTTTTCTTATCCCAAATCAAAAGATTTGAAATATAGGGATGATTTCTTAACAGGTTTTCATTCCCTTTACGTAATAAAAAATCAATTTGCGAATCGGGATAAAATTTATGCAGTTTTTCAATAATCGGAGTTGCTAAAATAACATCGCCAATAAATGCAGTTTGTATAATTAAAAACTTTACCATATTTAAACCGCAACATTATATTCTCTTAAAGCATCGTTTAGTGATGTTTTAAGATTTGTTGATTCTTTTCTTTTTCCAATAATTAATGCACACGGAACCTGATACTCTCCGGCATTAAATTTTTTAGTTTGTGTGCCAGGAATAACCACTGATCTTGCAGGAACGTGGCCTTTATATTCAATAGGTTCGGAACCCGAAACATCAATAATTTTTGTTGATTTTGTTATAACAACATTAGCACCTAATACAGCTTCTTTTTCAATATAAACACCTTCAACAATAATACATCTTGATCCAATAAAACAGTCATCTTCAATAATAACAGGAGCTGCTTGTACAGGTTCCAAAACCCCACCAATTCCAACACCACCACTTAAATGAACATTCTTGCCAATTTGTGCACAGGAGCCAACAGTGGCCCAGGTATCAACCATGGTTCCTGAATCAACATAAGCTCCTATATTAATATACGATGGCATCATTATAACATTTTTTGCTACAAAAGATCCGTAACGGGCAATTGCGTGTGGAACAACACGCACTCCCAGTTGATCATATCCTGTTTTTAAATTAATTTTATCGTGAAATTCGAATGGTCCAACCGTGGTTACCTCCATTTTCTGAATTGGGAAATATAAAATCACAGCTTCTTTTATCCACTCGTTCACCTGCCAACCGTTTTTTGTTGGTTCAGCAACTCTGACTTTCCCTTTATCAAGCAATTCAATTACTTCCCTGATAATATTTTGAGTCGACTCCTCCTTTAACAGGTCCCTGTTATTCCAGGTCTGTTCAATAATATTTTTATACTGTTCAAGCATTTTTAAAGTATAAATTACGTTTTAAAGTAATCAGAATGCGAAGATAACCAAAAAAAAGGATGCAAAAAAGATTAAACACAAGACGAAACGGTATGGTTTGAATGTTTAAAATAATTAGAGAAAGTTAAAGATTGTTAAACATTCATGTGAGTCAAAGAATCATATTTTATATTTGTATTAAAAGGAAATATAATTAATGCCGGAAACCCTAAAAAGATATTCCTTATTTTTATTGATAAACCTGTCAATATTATCTCTTTTTGCGCAAGAGAGTGATAGCTTATATTATTTCTCAGGACAAGTGATAAGTATAGAAGGGGAATATCCGGTTGCTCTTGCACATATAATTAATATTGATCAACGTTGGGGTGTTGTTGCAGATACTTTAGGTTATTTTGAGATTTGGGTAAAACCAGGCAATATTTTGAATATTTCTGCAATAGGATTTGATTATCTGGAATATGGAGTAAATGGAATTATTAAAGATTCGTTAGTTCAGATTCATTTACAAAATAGGTATTACGAGATTCCCGAAGTTGCGATTTCTTATTTAGGAACATACAAGGATTTTGAATACAAGGTAATAAATCTAGAATTACCTGACATTGGAATTAATCCGGAGTTAAAAAAAATATTTAAACATGTGGAAGTTTCTTTTTTTGTAGTGGAGCCAACTATAACAGGTCCGGCATCACTAATTTACGTGTTGTTTAGTAAAGAAGCTAAAGCAATTAAGAAATACATAAAATTAACTAAAGAAGACAAGGTTAAAGAAAAGGTGTATCCTCGATACAATGAACATATTATAAGAAACCTGACAGGATTAAGTGGCAAAGAAGCGTATGAGTTTATGGAGTTTTGTGATTTTCAGGATAAATACATTTTAAGTATTGATGATTATAATTTGTACTCAGAAATTTTATTACAGTTTGAAGCTTTTAAAAAAGATAAAGACGATTCGGAAAACCCCAAATGATTTTTTATTTTAGCATAAAATAAATATTATGTCACCATTGGCCCCACAATTTAGTGATATTCAGGAAGCGCATAAAAGAATAAAATCTTTAATTCACAAAACTCCTGTGCTATCGTCCAAAAGTATTAATGAAATTCTTAGTATAGAGTTATTTTTTAAGTCTGAAAATTTTCAGAAAGTTGGAGCATTTAAATTTCGTGGAGCTACAAATGCTGTAAGGCTTTTAAGTAAAGAAGAAGCTGAAAAAGGTGTAACAACTCATTCTTCAGGAAATCATGCAGCGGCATTAAGTTTGGCAGCAAAACAGCTGGGAATACCAGCCTTTATTGTAATGCCTGAAAATGCTCCGGAAATTAAAAAGAAAGCAGTTGAAGGTTATGGAGCAAAAATTACTTTTTGTGAATCAACTTTACAAGCTCGCGAAGAAACATTAAGTAAGGTTCAGAAAGAAACAGGAGCTACATTTATTCATCCATACAATAACTTTAATGTAATTTGTGGACAAGGAACAGTTGCCTTAGAATTTTTAGAAGATGTTCGTGATTTGGATGTAATAATAGCGCCCATTGGTGGTGGTGGATTGATGAGTGGAACAGCTATTGCTTCAAAGGCAATTAATCCTGAGATTAAAGTATATGGTGCAGAGCCTTTAAATGCTGATGACGCTTTTCGTTCATTTAAAAAGGGTGTTTTGATTCCTTCAGGGCGTCCAAATACAATTGCCGATGGTTTGTTAACTTCTTTAAGTCCGTTGACTTTTCAAATAATTCGTGAAAAAGTTGATGGAATACTAACAGCTAAAGAAGAAACCATTGTAAGTGCGATGCGAATGATTTGGGAGCGGATGAAAATTGTTGTTGAACCATCGGCTGCAGTTCCTTTGGCGGTAGTAATAGAAAATAGATATTTGTTTAAAGGTAAGAAAGTCGGAATTATTGTTTCGGGTGGCAATGTTGATTTGGATAACTTACCTTTTTAAATAAAATTTTCCGGTAACAGGATAGTGATCCGAGAGCTTTACATTAGGAATATCAAAATTCACACATTTTATTTCTTTGCTGTGAAATATAAAATCAATTCTGAACGAAGGAAATTTACCCATATATGTAGTTCCAATGCCTTTTCCTGCTTCAACAAACGAATCATTTAAATTCTGCTTCATTTTTCTATAAGAGTAAGATACGGGAACGTCATTAAAATCGCCACATACAACCACCGGATATGGCGAATTTTGAATGTGTTTTGATATTATGTTAGCCTGACTGGCTCTTTTAATAAATGCATCACGTAGTCTGAAAGAAATGTCTTTTATTTCTTTTAACCTTTCGTCATCTTTTAAATCTTTACTGTTGGTGATAAATGAATAATTATTCTTATTGAAACGAATGGATTGCAAATGATTATTAAAAATCCTGATGGTGTCTTTGTTTATTACAACATCAGTATAAATACTTGAATTTGATGAATTACTGAAATTAATTACACCTCTGTTAACAATTGGGTGTTTACTGAATGTAGCAATTCCATAGTTGTAATTTCTATTTTCGAAAGTATAATCAATATGTGTAAGATATTTATTCTTTATGTTCTTCATAATTGAATTCTCACTAAGCTCTCCACTGTTTTGAGTAAAAAATTCCTGGAAACAAATAAAGTCAAATTCATGGGTGTTTATAAATTCGAAAATTTCAGGAAGTGTATTTTCGGTTTCATTCCAGTTATATAAATCAAATAGCCTTACATTAAAAGATAAAATGTTAAATCCATTTTCTGATATTTCAGTGTTTTTATTTTGTTTCTTTAAAGGGATTTGAATATATGTTGCCAGATAATTCCAACCAAGCAATATGGCTATTAATGGAATAATAAAGAGTTTTCTTTTTTTGTAAATCCAAAATATAATAAAAAGTGAATTAACAATTAATAGAAAAGGGTAAGCTAATCCAAAAAAGGCCAACAACCATATTTTTTCAGGGCTTATAAATACAGATAAATAGGAAAGTAGCAAAGCCCCGACAAAAATATAATTCAAATACTTTAATAAAGTGTAAATAATCGCTTTCAATTCAAATTTTATTTGATATTTAAATCTAATTTAGAATTAATGATTGAAAAATTCAAGTGAAGCTTAAATATTTTGACGGATTTTTTTATTTGCTGTTTTTAAATAAAATCTCTTTTTCCTTTTTTGTCAGGCTGTCGTATCCTGATTTAGCAATTTTATCCAGAATTTCATCAACGCCTTTTTGTTTAGTTGCCTTATCCTTATTGTATTCGTAATCGCTTACAGGGCGTTTGTAAGTTACTTTAAATTTATCTTGCGGTTTAAATAATGAAAATATTTTATCCATAAAGCGGTCAAAACCTTTGGTAATATTTTTGCCTTTACGTAATTGTGAAATGTACAGGTATCCAAACAGTGCGCCTCCCAAGTGAGCAATATGTCCACCCGCATTTGATGAGGCAATACTCAAGACATCAAGCACAATAGAAAATGCAGCAATATATTTTAATTGAACAGGTCCAAAAAATAATAAATTTATGGTATGATTTGGTGCATAAACCGATATTGCTATTACAATGGCAATAACAGAAGCTGAAGCTCCAAGCGCATAAGACATTGGTAATACCTGATCGAATAAAGGAAATATATTGAACGATAAGATATATAATGCAGCACCCGCAAGTCCACCAACAATATATACACTTAATAGTTTTTTATTATCGAAATAATGTAAAAAAATCATCCCAAACCAATATAACCAAAGCATGTTAAACAGGATGTGTAAAAAATCCTGATGTAAAAACATATATGTAAAAATGGTCCAGGGTTTAAAAATTAGATTATTTAAATCGGCAGGAACCGCAAACCATGTTACGAATGAAAAGCCTGTATTTAATTGTAACAGGGTAATAAAAGTTCCAATAAGTTTTACTGCCAAAAAGACAGCAATGTTTATATAAATTAACTTAATTAAAGCACTTCCGCTTTTAAATGATTTTTTTATTTCGTCGATAATACTCATGATATTAGCTTGTAATTTATATATTTTCAGGCGAATAGCTTTTGTTAATAGAAATTTGTCCTTTTACTATTCCAGAATTTAATAAGTATAAACCCAAATAACATGCCACCAAGGTGAGCAAAGTGAGCAATATTACTTCCTGGCTGAGTTAAACCTAACCAAAGTTCAAGCGCACCGTAAAATATTACAAAATATTTTGCCTTAATTGGTATCGGAGGAAAAAGCAACATTAATTGAGTATTTGGGAAAAGCATTCCGAAAGCTAAAAGCACTCCAAATACAGCTCCAGATGCTCCAACTGTTGGAATATTCATTTTAAAGCTCATCAATTCATTAAGATATTGCTGTGCCATTACAATATAATTCGAAGATTCAGGATTTGAATACCAACCATCAAGAAGTTTGCTATAAATCTGAGAATAATATTCTGGGAAATGATCTTTTACAAGCAGTGCAAATGCTTCAGGCGAAGGAGTATTTGAAAAAGCGTTTATATCATTTATAATACTTGTCATTTGCAAATGAATAACAAATGTATGTAATACAGCTGCTCCAAGTCCGGTAACAACAAAATAGATAAAGAATCTTTTACTTCCCCATACAGTTTCTAAAACACGACCAAACATCCATAATGCAAACATATTAAAGAACAGGTGTGTTAATCCTCCATGCATAAACATGTGAGTAACAAACTGATAAGGCTGAAATAAATCAGACTTAAAATAATGTAATCCAAGTACCTGGCTTAACTGAATTTCAAAAGCATTACCTAATACCCAGGTTGCTAAAAGCATTATTATATTTATTATAATGAGGTTTTTTACAACAGGAGGAATATCACTAAATTTTATGTTAATCATATTTATAAAATTAAAATGTCATTTAATTAAAACGTTTTTCGAGCTCATCTGTTTTAATGATGCTTACAATTAATTTGCCAAAAGGTGAATAGTTCGGATTTTGGCAGGCAAATAACATGTCAACCATTTCGCGCATTTCTTTATTGTTTAATGGTTGATTACTACTAATTGCTGAAGCTTTTGCTAAAGATCTTGCAATTTTTTCTTTGGCTTGTGTTTTTGCATCAACTTCTCCGGTCGAATATTCGTTTAAAAATTTATCTATAATTTGTTCCGGTTCCTGATTACTTGAATCGGCAGGCATCCCGTTAATAACAACAGAGTTCCCGCCAAAATCATCAATATCAAAACCTAAACTTTTTAAATCATCGTTTATATCCATCAATAAAGCATGATCTTTGGCATCTAGTTCAATAGTTTTAGGATATAAAGATTTTTGAGTAATCGCTGATTCAAAAGAAAGAGTATTTAAAAATTTCTCGAAAAGAATCCTCTCATGTGCTCTTTTCTGATCAATAATCATTAAACCAGATTTTACAGGTGTAAATATATATTTGTTTTTAAAATGAAAATATTTTTCGCTTATATCCGGATCTGTAATAGTTTGTTGAGAATTTTCGTTAGAGATAAATGAAAACTCGTCTGATTGTTGATTTTCTTTTTCAAATCCTTCATATAATTTATCCCAGTTTGCCAGGTTTTCTTTTTCCAGAGAAATTGCGGAGCTTTTAGGATTCTTGCTAACGGGTTTCTTGTGCTCAAAAGGATTGAAAGTAGGATCAATTTCTATTTGAGGATTTCTGATATCAGTATTTTTAGATAAAACAGGGATGTCGAATCCTTGTTCCTGATTGAAATCAATAGATGGAACAATATTATTTTTCCCAAGGGCTTGTTTTACTGCAGAGTGTGCAATTTGCCATATAGCCTGTTGATCCTCAAATTTAATTTCTGTTTTTGTTGGATGAATATTTACATCTATAGTTGATGGATCGGCTGTTAAATATAAAAAATAAGAAGGAACAGTTTCTGGTTGTAGAATCTGGTCGTAAGCGTTTATAATAGCTTTATTAAAATAAGCGCTACGCATATATCTGTTATTAATAAAGAAAAACTGCTCGCCTGATTTTTTGCGTGCATATTCCGGTTTACCAATAAATCCTTTAATAGATATTATACTCGTATTACTTTCAATGGTAATCAGATTTTGATTTATCCTTTTCCCGAAAACGGCAACGATTCTTTGTCTGATATTTGCTTTAGGCAGCAAATAAATTTCCGAATCGTTATGATAAAGTTTAAATTCAATTTCAGGATTAGCCAATGCAATTCTTTGAAACTCTGAAATAATATGTCCAAATTCTGTAGTATTCGATTTTAAAAATTTTCTTCGTGCCGGAACATTAAAGAAAAGATTTTTAACCGCAAAATTAGATCCTTGAGCACAACTCACAGGTTCCTGATTTATAACTTTCGATCCCTCAATTGTAATCTGAGTTCCTATCTCACTATTTTCTTGCCTGGTTTTTAATTCAACTTTTGCAATAGCTGCAATAGAAGCTAAAGCCTCACCTCGAAATCCCATGGTCGAAATTGCAAATAAATCATCCGCAGTTTTGATTTTTGAAGTAGAGTGTCGTTCGAAAGAAAGTCGTGCGTCAGTATCCGACATTCCAATACCCTTATCAATTACCTGAATTAATGTTTTCCCGGCATCTTTTATATTTATAGTAATTGAATCAGCTTTTGCATCAACGGCATTTTCTACCAGCTCCTTAACAACAGAAGCTGGTCGTTGAATAACTTCTCCTGCTGCTATCTGGTTTGCAACTGAATCGGGTAAAAGCTGAATAATATCTGACATTAAAAAATGATTTAGAAATATAGAAGAAAGTAAACAATAGCGAACAAAACAATAAGAATAATAATTAATCGTATGGTTGATTTTCTTTTTTGTTCTATATTCTTATTAAAATATCCGCGCATTTGTCCTTTAACATTAGGAACATAAGGTTTATCCGAATCTTCAAGATTCTCTACACCCATTTCTCTTTTTATTTTTTGTATGCGATTTTCCAGCTCTTCCTTTTGCTCATCATAGTATCTGGGCGTAAATTTAAACTGCTTATTTTTTGGTGTATGTAAAAATTTTATTGCCATTTTATTAGAATTTTATTGCTACAAAGGTATTTAAAATTTAAAATTATAAATGCCTAAAATGAACTAAAATTATATAGTGATTAATTATGCAGATATAAGATATTATAAGCTGTTTTTATCATACATTTGCGGGGCAAATTTTATATAAATGTATCTGTGCTAAAAATATTATAATTAAATCTTTGCGAATCAGATAAACTTTTATATTTTTGCATTCCCAAAAAAGTATAAAAACTGTTAAAAAATTAATAGATGTACGCAATTGTAGAGATCGCAGGCCAACAGTTTAAAGTAGAGAAAGACAGAAAAATCTTTGTTCATCGTTTAGAAGGTGAAGAAGGATCAACTGTAGAGTTTGATAAAGTACTGTTGATAGATAATGACGGAAAGGTAAAAGTTGGAAAACCTACCGTGAAGGCCGCAAAAATTTCCGCTAAGATTTTAGTTCACCAAAAAGGTGACAAAGTTCTTGTTTTCAAGAAAAAGAGAAGAAAAGGGTATAAAACGTTAAACGGTCATCGTCAACAATTTACCCAAATTCAAATAGAAGAAATTATTGCTTAATTTTAAAATATTTTAGAAAATGGCACATAAGAAAGGAGCTGGTAGTTCACGTAACGGTCGCGAATCGGAAAGTAAACGATTAGGTGTAAAACTATATGGCGGCCAAGCTGCCAAAGCTGGTAACATTATTGTTCGTCAACGAGGAACAAAACACTATCCGGGCGAAAATGTAGGCATGGGTAAAGACCATACTTTATTTGCTTTGATTGATGGTAAAATCGAATTTAGAAAAAAACAAGGGGATAAATCATTTGTATCTGTTATTCCTTTCGAAGTATAAAAGAATTTTACGTAATTTTGAATCTCCTGATTTTACTATTTTATAGTAAAAATTTAGGAGATTTTTTATTTATTAATAATTCATATTATCAATTAGAGATATGCTCACCTTAAAATTCATCCAGGAAAATAAAGATTCAGTAATCGAGAGATTGAAAATTAAAAACTTTCAAGCTGAAAATATTGTTAGTCAAATTCTTGATTTAGATCAAAAACGCCGTTCAAACCAAAATAATATGGATAGCAACCAGGCGGAATTAAACAAAATGTCGAAAGAAATTGGTATGTTATTCAAAAACGGAAAAGCTGAGGAGGCAAACCTGTTAAAAGAAAAAAATACTGAATTAAAAGTGACAGTGAAATCTCAAGGGGATGAATTAACAGCTATTGAAAAGCAATTAAATGATTTATTAGTTCAGATTCCAAACATACCTCACGAGTCAGTTCCTGTTGGAAAAGGCGAAGAGGATAATCTTGAAGTGAAATCCGGAGGAGAAATTCCTAAATTACACAAAGGAGCTATGCCACATTGGGATTTAGCAAAGAAATATGATATTATTGATTTTGAATTAGGGAATAAACTTACAGGCGCTGGATTCCCGGTTTACAAGGGAAAAGGAGCAAAATTACAACGTGCATTAATCAGCTATTTTCTTGACAAAGCTACGGAAACAGGGTATCTGGAAGTAATGCCTCCGCTTATGGTTAATGAAGATTCCGGATTTGGAACAGGTCAGTTACCTGATAAAGAAGGACAAATGTATCATGTTACTGCCGATAATTTGTATTTAATTCCAACCGCAGAAGTTCCGGTAACCAATATTTTTCGAGATAAGATTTTAAGCTCAAAAGATTTTCCCCAAAAAATGACTGCTTATACTCCATGTTTCAGGCGTGAAGCAGGCTCGTACGGGAAAGATGTTCGGGGATTGAATCGTTTGCATCAGTTTGATAAAGTAGAGATAGTTCAGATACAGCATCCTGAAAAATCGTATGATACACTTGACGAAATGGTAAATCATGTTGAGAGATTAGTAAAATCGTTAAATCTTCCATATAGAATATTAAAGTTATGTGGAGGTGATATTAGTTTTACTTCGGCCTTAACATATGATTTTGAGGTATTATCTGTAGCTCAGGAAAAATGGTTAGAGGTTAGCTCTGTATCAAATTTTGAATCGTACCAGGCTAACAGACTAAAACTAAGATTTAAAGAAGAAGGTGAGAAGAAACCGCAATTAGCACATACATTAAATGGAAGCGCACTGGCTTTGCCAAGAATATTGGCTGCATTGCTTGAGAATAACCAGACAGAGAAAGGAATTGTTATTCCTGAAGTTCTGAGACCATACACCGGATTTGATATTATTGATTAAAAATATTTATATGAATGTCTGGTAATATGCCTAATGATTCCTATAAGACTTGTCATTCCTGCGAAAGCAGGAATCTTCTAATAAATAAGTAGATTCCGCATCAAGTGCGGAATGACAGAGCATTTATTGGTCTACATAGGTATGAAAGCGGATATTCATTATATTTTATCGAATAATAAAGAGTGTTCGTTTGGGCACTCTTTTTTTGTTTTATCAAATTGAGTTTTTATAATACTTAAATTATTCGTATTATTAGTTTCTATTCTCAAAACCAGCATTATGAGATTGCGAATAATTACTTTAATACTTGTATTTGTCTTATTTTCAGGTTGTAAAAGGAAGGAAGCCCCGGATACTACAAAAGTTGATAAATTATTATTAGTTACGGATAGTTTATTAGGTGTTGTTCAGAATCAGTATAATTTCACCTCAGATAACTTTTACTTACTTATTGATGACAGCCTAAGAATCGATTCTTTAGCTCAGAATTTAAATCTTCCTGATTCACTTGGTTTTTACCAGTATCTTGAACAAAATATAAGTGATTTTAATGAAATTATTCTTCAAACTCAAAGAGAAATTTACTTCGCAAAAGATCAATTGTCGTCGTTAAAAAATGAGTTTTTAAATAACCAGATTTCAAAATCCGAATATATTTTGGAAACAAAAGGCCTTTATGAAATAATAGATTTTTTAAAAGAAAGGGTTGATTCAAACATATACCTGATAAATGAAAAGTATAACACTCTTTTTTTTTCAATTAAAGATTTTACTCAAAAATGAAAAACCAGAGTAAAGCATATATATATGCGGGACTAACAATTCTTTTTTGGGGAACATCAGCTTCGGCATTTAAAATTGGATTAAGGCACATCGATTATTTTCAGTTATTATTTATTGCAACAACAACAGCTGTATTGTTTTTATTTTTTATTTTATTATATCAAAAAAAATTGGTCTTAATAAAGCAGCTATCAATTAAAGATTATTCTCATTTAATAATACTGGGCTTTTTAAATCCTTTTCTTTATTATACGGTATTATTTATTGCGTATACTTTACTTCCTGCCCAGGTTGCTCAGCCTTTAAATTTTGTTTGGCCAATAATTCTGGTTTTATTATCTGTTCCATTTCTAAAACAAAAGTTAAGTTTAAAAAGCATATTAGCTTTATTATTAAGTTTTTTGGGCGTTGTTATAATATCTTCCGAAGGGAATATAATAAACATGAAATTTTCAAATTCTTTAGGTGTTGTTTTAGCCCTAAGCAGTTCAGTCATTTGGGCGTTATTTTGGGTGTTTAATATTAAAGATAATCGAGATGAGATATTGAAGTTATTTCTTAACTTTTTATTTGCTTTAGTGTTTGTAACTTTAACAACTTTAATATTTTCCGATATAAAATCAGTAAGTGTCGAAGGATTATTCGCAGGGATTTATATTGGCTTATTTGAAATGGGCATAACATTTGTATTATGGTTAAAAGCATTAAAGTTAGTAGAACGAACAGATAAAATTAGCAACTTAATATATTTAACACCTTTTTGTTCGTTAGTATTTATAAGCATAATTTTAGGAGAAAAAATATTTATAACCACATTATTTGGATTAATTTTGATCATTTCAGGAATATTAATTCAGCAAGCGAAAAGGAAAAGAAATAGTTATGAAAAACAAAATTTATAATTTGTCTTTGGTTTTGGCCTTATTAATTGGCCTTGTTTTTATTAATTCATGTGAAAAGGATAAAATTTATCCTCCGGGTTCTGATACTGTTAGCGAGTTATACTCAATAATGGATTCGTATTATTATTGGAAAGATTCAATTTCGGATGTTGATCCTGATGATTATACTGATCCGAATGATTTGTTAGAAGCAATGAGATATGAACCCAGAGATAAATGGAGTTACATTACAACTCAAGAAGCGCACTCACAATATTATGAGGAAGGAACTTATGTCGGATATGGCTTTGGATATGCACCGGATTCAGATGGAAATGTAAGAATTACATTTTTATTTGATGATTCTGATTTAAATGATTTTGGAATACAGCGGGCTTGGATAATAAAAGAAATAAATGGAAATATTGTCGATGAGGATTCCAATTTAAGCGATTTGTTAGGAGCAAATGAAATTGGTGTTAGCAATACTATAGAGTTTGAATCACCAACCGGTGTTATTGTTTCTGAAACCTTTCTGAAAAAACTTGTTACCATGAATACGGTAGGGTATGCAAGTGTTATTGAAAATGGGAGTAATAAGGTAGGTTATTTTGTTTTTAAAAGTTTTATTGGACCTTCTATTGATGAACTTACTGAAGCTTTTAATTTATTTGTGACTGAGGGTGTTAACGAATTAGTAATTGATTTAAGATATAATGGTGGTGGAAGAATGGATGTTGTTACACATCTTGCAGGCTTAATTATTCCGGATAATGTTGATGGAGAGCTGTTTGTAAAGTATGTGCATAATAATGACAGGTCGGACATGGATGAAAGAGTGAATTTTGAGAAAGACCCAAATTCTTTAGGATTGAATAAAATTTACTTTATTTCAAGTAAAAGCTCTGCTTCTGCCAGCGAGGTTATAATCAACGGCCTCGATCCACATATTGACGTTTATATAGTTGGAGACGACACTTATGGCAAACCCGTTGGAATGTATGTGTTTGACAGCAAGATTAGCAATTTAATTTATGTCCCAATTTCTTTTGAACTGGTAAATGCCGATAATTACGGAGGATTTTATGATGGATTAGAAGCCGACAGCTATGTTGAAGATGATATTTCAACAAATTTTGGAATAGGGGAAGCTACATTAGATGAGGTACTATATCATATTGAAAATGGTTTTTTTTCAAGTACGAAATCATCTTATGATATATACAGAAAGCCGTTTAAAGAGATTCGTAACTTAAAAGATGAAATAGGTTCTATATAATTTTTAATCATTGGATAAAGAAAGAATCATATTAGGAATTGATCCCGGTACAACCATTATGGGATATGGCTTAATAAAAGTTGTAGGAAAAGAAGCAGAACTAATTGTATTGGGTGTAATCGAACTAAAGAAATATAACGATCATTATACCAAACTGAAACACATTTTCGATCGGGTTACATCATTAATTGACCAGTACCATCCGGACGAAATGGCTGTTGAAGCACCTTTTTTTGGAAAGAATGTTCAATCGATGCTTAAACTTGGAAGAGCACAAGGGGTTGCAATATCGGCTGCTTTATCAAGATCAATCCCAATTTTTGAATATGCACCACGAAAAATTAAAATGTCGATAACAGGTCAGGGAAATGCTTCAAAGGAGCAAGTAGCAATACTTTTAAAGAATCTTTTAAAGATTAAAGAATTACCTTCTGATTTGGATGCTACCGATGGACTTGCTGCAGCAATGTGCCATTTTTATCAAACAAATGTTCCAACAACCGCTAAAACATTTAATAGCTGGAAAGATTTTATGAATAAAAACCCGGGACGTATAAAAAAATAATCCCGCAATATTGCGGGATTATTTTTTATATATTATGTGTTATATTTTATTATTGTAATTGAAACACAATAGGGAATGTAAATCTAACTCGAACGGGTCTGCCTCTTTGTTTTCCGGGTGTCCATTTTGGAGATGATTTTACAACTCTAACAGCTTCCTTGTCTATCGACGGGTCAACACCACGAACAACAATAACATTTGTAATATTTCCTTTACCATTTACATCAAACTGAACAAATACTCTTCCGCTAATACCATTTTCCTGAGCAATAATAGGATATTTTAAGTTTTGCTGTATGTAAATACGGAATGCATCACTGCTTTTACCCTGGAATGTTGGCATGTCTTCTACTACGAAGAATACTTCTTGTTCGTTAACTTCTTCATCTTCTTCATCAAACTCAACGATATCAATTTCAGTATCCTGATCTGCTTCAGTATCGTCAAGAATTAACTCATCCTCAATTTCCACATCATCTTCTACAATGTTAATTACTTCTGTAGTTTGTGGTGGTGGAGGTGGTGGAGGTGGTTCGTTTTGCTGACGAGTAATAGGAATAATTTCTTCCTCAAGATCCATATCTCCAAGTTCACCCAATGAATTAAGGTCTGAAGGTCGTGATCCCCATTCAAAAGCAAGTAAAACTATACCCAGAGCGACAACATAACCTATCTGAAGAAAAATACCTCTACTCTTTTCTAAATTAGCCTTATCTGTTTTTTTAATTTCCATGTTGGTTTATTTTTTGAATGCCTAAAAATAAATAATATAATAATGTTTTTCAAAATTTAGATGCAAAAAATAATATCAAAGTTGCTTTTGGCTTTAATTTTACGTTTTAAATATTGTTATGTTTCTTAAAATCAGCGATTAATTGTTAAAAAAAGTTAAAATAAAAAAAATTACTTTATTCTTAAAAACATCAATTATAATAAGTAATGTTTTCAGGCCGCTAAAATAACTTTTCATTTTAAATAAAAAAAGGTATTTTCACATGATTTTA
>JAIORB010000108.1 GCA_021108325.1 Bacteroidales bacterium
TCCATGTCAATGACAAAAAATAAAGGCTGTTGAAATTTACTTTTTCAACAGCCCCTTTTATGTAAAAAAATAAATTTAAACAGAAACGATATTTTCTTTTTTTGCTAGAACAATTGCATATATTGCAGCAAAAGCAAGATTGGCCCAAATAATTGAGAAGATAATGCCAACTCCAAGAGTTGCTAATCCTGCTATTCCAATTGGTATAACCATTAGTGCCATTAAGAAAATTGTCCATCCATGGCCACGTGTCATTCTCCAGCTTTCTTCAACAGCTTTAACAGCATCAAGCTTTTTATCAACTACTAGATACGGCACAAATGCAAGTCTGCAAGCTAAAATTATTCCTGGCACTACCAGAAAAACTATTCCAATACCAATAATCGCAGACATCAATAAATTAGCTAAAACGATATTTAAGTAATCTTTGAAACCATAAAAAAGTTCTTTCATATCAATTTCTCCTCCGCGAATAATATTGAGTAAAACTTTTTTAGCACCGTATTGTAAAGGTGCAACGACAAAAAAGAAATATGCAACAGTAAAAATCCCAAAGAAGTTAAACATGATCGGAAAATGAATATGTTCAATTTCATATGTCCATCCAATAGGGATGTTTATCATACCTAAAAAAACAATAACTAAAAAGGCGTAAAGAAAGTATTTAAACATGCGTTTCCATCCTAAGCTGTATGCGGAACCAGCCGTTGATCTTAAATTTTGTAATGATTCAATTGTTTCCATAATAATTATGTTTTTGTTTATAATCAATTTTAGGATAAAAGTAAAGGACTATTAAGTAATAGAAAAGATACTTTAGTAGGAATTAATAAAAAACCTACTAAAGTAGGGGTGTTATACGCTTGAAGTGCAGGCAGTTAAAGCTTATGGCTTTCGCCGTTTTATGAATATTTTGTTGTAAAACCACCAAATTGTAAATTGAAATTCCAACTTTAGTAGGAAATACTTTGTAATTTAAATGTGGAAATCAATGTTTTATTTATGTATTTTTATTTCGATTTTATACTTATCATAAATGAATATCGAGATTTTAGTTATAACAATAATTGCTTCATTAATATTTGGATTTGCTGCATTAGCATTATCTTTTAATTTACAGCGCAAGTATGAATTAAATTATGTTAAGAGTTACTTTTACCATCAAATATTAATATTTCTTTTCGGATTTTATGGTTTGCTTGGCACCATTAGTACTCATTATTTTTTAACTGATATTGACTTTAAAGGCGAGGTAATTGGATTGCTATTTTCGTTTTTACCTTTTATTGGTGTCCCTTTTATGATTGCTGCATGGTATATGTTTATCAGGATTTCATTTGAAATAATCGAAAGAAAAATTGCGTTAAAATTCACTCTTTGGTTTTTTGTTATCGTGATAATTGTATTTCTAATGTTTGGTTTTCTTGTACCTTATATTGATTATTTTATTGTAGATAAAATTGAAATTAATACACACGTATTTTTATTCTTTATTTTTATTGAAATATTGACTCTTACTATCGTTTTTTCAAATTATTTTATTTTTAGTAATTACTTAAAGGATAAGTATAAAGTAAGATTTATAAAGTTTTTTGCACTTGTTAACTTATCTCTTTATATATTATCTGTTGTATTCTTGATGTTAGGTGAAAATAACCTGACATTTATTGCCGGATACACAATGGTATATTTTTTTAAAGATATTATTCCTTTGCTTATTCTTGGTAGTTATTTAAGCAAAAACTATGTTCATCCAATAAATGTAGTCGCTGAAAACACTAAAGAATCATTTATTGAGCGTTATGGAGTTTCTAAAAGAGAAACTGAAATTATAGATGAAATTATACAAGGAAGAACAAATAAAGAAATAAGCGAACGGTTATTCATATCGCTTCAAACGGTAAAAGATCATATTCATAATATTTTTCTCAAAACTGAGGTAAAAAATAGAGTGCAACTTACAAATCTTATTCGCCAATTCGATCATAAATAAAAGGTGTAAAACTATACAGTTTATATAATCTTTCAATAGTGTCAATTTCTTCAATTTAACGAGATCAATTTTCAATTATTCTTGTTGTAAAATTTTTAATACGTGGTTGAACATTTTAAAATGATGTTAAGAACCTGTTGATGTTCTGTCAGGTTTGATAATGACACTGTCATATTTGCAGAAAAATATTGAATAATAATTATGGCATAAAAAATGATAGCTTGAAACATGTACATATTTAAATGAATAAAAAATGGATATTAAGAATATTCAATCTTATAGTAATTTGCTGGATGAACTAAAAGATTCTAAAAAGAGTTTTTTGTTGTTATACAAATCGGGATCAGAACAACGCGATTGTGCTTTAAGTAATTTACATAACGTAGAAATCAGTGTTGATGAGATAAATTTTTTAGGTGCAGATGTAGCTACTGTAAGAGATATTCATGAAAACTATCAAATAAATTCGGTTCCAACATTATTAGAGTTTGAAAATAACAAATTATTAAAAACAATAAAAGGTTGTCACGAACCAGGTTTTTTTAAATCATTATTCGAGAACTCATTATATTCAGCTATAAATAAAAATAACGAGAAAAAGAGTAAGAGGGTTATTGTTTATTCAACTCCAACCTGCCCTCATTGTACTACAATAAAAAATTATTTAAAAGATAACAGGATTACTTTTAGAGATATTGATGTGTCGAGAGATCAGAATATGGCACAACAAATGGTTAGAAAAAGTGGACAGCAAGGTGTTCCTCAAATAGAAATAAATGGACGGATTGTTGTTGGTTTTGATAAACCAAAAATTAATGAATTATTAGAAATTAGATAATGTTTAACCTGTCTGCCCTGACTGCCGTTAGGCAGGCGATAGGCAGATATTAAAATTAGTTTAAAAATGAAAGAATTACAACCATTAAACGAGCATGTTTTATTGGATATTACAGATGAAAAAGAAGAGCAAAAAACTGCTTCGGGAATTATTATACCAGATTCAGTAAAGGAAAAAAAGAAAATAGCTAAGGTTGTTGCAATAAGTGATATTGAGAATTCGGCTATTAGTATTGGAGATAGCGTGTTATACAAAGAGTTTTCTGGAACGGAAGCTGAAATTGAAGGAAAAAAGTATTTATTAATTCCTTATGCAGATATTTTAGCTAAGATTGTGGAAACAGAAGCTATTTAAGATATTTTAAATCAAGCATGAAAAAGGGTGTTTAATTTTAAACACTCTTTTTTTTATCTGCCATCTACATTTAATATGCGTGTTGTTTTCTTTAAAGTTCTCAGAATTATAAAAATCAGAAATGTAATTACTAAAGTATATAACCAAAAATCAGTGATTATAAATTGTTTAGTTGAAAGAAAGTTCTTTAAAATATTTAGATAGGCAAACGAAATGCCTAATGCAAAAAGTCCATTATATTCTCGTTTTAAAACATTTTTTAACGAAAACTCTAGATTGGCGTTTTGCCAGCCACTTAATTTTGGAAAAAATGGAGGTGCTGTCATCGACCATTTTAAATACTGATCACCAAATTTGCCTTTCAGAAACTGTTCTTCGGCAAACATAATTCTTTCATAATAAAGCCAAAATAGCAATATACATGCTATAGCAAACCAAATATTATTGACATACAGAATTATCCCAAACCACATTAAAAAGTTGCCAAGGTAAAGAGGGTGCCGTACTACAGAATATATTCCTTTTGTATTTAAAGTTTCGGCGACCTGGTTTGCTGTGTTTCTTCCAGAAGTTCCCTTAGGAGTAAATCCAATTACCAAAACTCGGACAAGAAGTCCTAAAAGTGATATAGCTAAACAAATAATTGACCAGCTCAATTCCGGCAATTTAATATCTTGCTTAAATCCTAAAATTAATACTATAGTAGCTAATGGATATAAGATTACTGGTAAAAAACTTCTGTGTTTGAAGAACCAGTTTCCTCTTTTATCAAATTCTTCAACTAAAGACATAAGCGTAAATTTTAATTAGGTTAAATATCAGTGAGTGAATTTAAGAATAATTTAACAATAAAAGTTTCCTTCCGAAAGATCAATTTAACAAAATAAAAAACCCGCTTGATTAAGCGGGTGCAATTTTTTATTAGCTTTTAACTTATTCCGGATGAATAGCCTCAACTGGGCAAACATCAGCACAAGCACCACAGTCAGTGCAAGTTTCAGGATCAATTTTATAGATATCACCTTCACTTATTGCTTCAACCGGGCATTCGTCGATACAACTGCCACAAGCTGTACAATCATCAGTTATTACGTAAGCCATGATCTTTTTTATTTTTAGTTTAAAATGTTAATTCATCACAAAATTATTTCCTTAATTTAAATTGAAAAGCAAAAAAGCAATTAATTACTTTTTTTTAACTAATTTATAACAATTCTAAATAAGGTTGTTTAATAGAATTAATTACTCTTTTAACACATGTTTAACTATTTAAATATTGAATTGAAACATATGCCATTGTTCCTATTCCTGTTCTTAAAGATTTTTCATCAATATTAAAGTTAGCAGAATGCAATGGATTAATATTTTCGGTATCTGAAGATGTTCCTAATCGATAGAATGTTGCTGGAATTTTTTGTGAATAATATGCAAAATCTTCAGCTGTCATTCTTATATCTAATTCAACAACATTTTCATCACCTAAATATTCTTTTGCATACTGAATTACTTTTTCGGTAATATTCTCATTGTTAACCAAAACAGGATATCCCTTTTTAATATTAACATCTACTGTTGCTCCTTGCTTTTCTGCAATTGATTTTGCAATATTCGTTATTTTATTATGAGCATCTTTTCTCCAGTTTTCATCCATGGTTCTAAATGTACCTTCAAGATAAACTTCATTGGGGATAACATTTGTAGCACCATTAGCAATTACTTTACCAATAGATAATACTGTAGGTATATTTTTTGGGGCAGATTCGGCAGGTATCTGTTGCAGTGCAACAATTACTTGGGAAGCTATTAATACAGTATTCGTTATTCTTTCAGGCATTGCCCCATGACCTCCTTTGCCTTTTATTGTAAGAAAAAGTTCGTCAGATGATGCCATATATACACCTTTTTTGAATCCCACTTTCCCGTATGTAAGTTCAGGATAAACATGTTGACCTAAAATAAATTCCGGTATAGGATTTTCCAAAACACCTTCTTCAATCATTTGTTTTGCTCCACCGGGAAGCTTTTCTTCTGCCGGCTGAAATATGAATTTGATAGTTCCTTCAAAATGATTTTTTAATTCTTTTAAAATAAGTAATGTGCCAAGCAATGATGCCGTGTGTGCATCATGTCCGCATGCATGCATTACACCTTTTTTATTTGATTTATATGGAATGTCGTTTTCTTCTTCAACAGGCAATGCATCCATATCTGCTCTTAATGCAATAACTTTTTTTTGCGGATTTTGCCCTTCCAGGATGCATTCAATTCCTGTGTTTGCTATTCCGGATTTATATTTAATATTCCATGAATCTAAAAGCGAAGTAATATATTTTGAGGTTTCATACTCCTGAAAAGATAATTCAGGATTTTGATGTATGTGTCTTCTAATCTCAACAACTTGACTGTAGTGTTTTTCTACTAATTGGCTTATTTTATTTTTTAAATCCATTATTTATTGAAAATCATTTTGAGTGAAATTAACAACAAAAAAATTCCAAAAACTTTTTTAAGTATTTTTTCAGGTAAATGTACAGAAATTTCTGAACCCAGGTAGCTTCCTAATACAAATGCAACTATTAATATTGCAGCAAATTTAAAATTAACATAACCGTGTTTGGAATAATTAATTACTGCTAGTATTCCTATCGGAAAAAGCAATACTGCAAGACTTGTTCCTTGTGCCTGGTGCTGAGTAAAACCCAGAATAAAAACCAATGCAGGTACTATTATTATTCCTCCTCCTAAACCTAATGATCCTCCAACAATTCCTGCTAAAAAACCAAGAACAATAAGTAAAATAATTTCGTTTATACTCATAATAATGTTTTTTAAAAATCTAAACTTAGTGAGAAATAGAAAATCTGAGATGTTATTTGTTGATTCTCAATTCCCCATGCCCAATCAAAACGGGCAAAATAACCAAATATCATTGCTCTTACACCAAAACCATATCCTGCAACAATTGGATCACGTTCTGTATCGAGTGTAATCACTAATGATCCACGTTCAATTACATCTTTATCGTATGCATTTTCATCGGAATAAGGCGACCATCCACTCCATGCAGTACCTACATCAAAGAAACCAACTACTTGCAAATTTGACCAAAAAAATGAATTGATTGGGTAATTTGAAAAATATTTAACAACAGGCAAGCGCAGCTCAGTATTTATGAGTGCAAAATTATTTCCGTTTCTAATGTTTTGCGGGAATCCTCTGAGGTTTGTTGCAACTGCCTGATATGCATAATTCTCATCTTCGTTTATAGGTATCTCATTTAAAGGAATAAAGGTTGGTGTAGCTTGAGAAAAGTTGGTCCAGTTATCAACACCGCCTAAATAATAAATTAACTTACTATTACCAAACGAAGTACTTGCCGCTATACGAGAAGCAAAAATCAAATTACGATGAACTTTCTGATAATGTCTAAAATCAGCACCAATAACAAAAAGGTCCATTTTTGATTTGTTAACTTGATTATAGTATTCACCAAAAATTTTATATCGCGTGCCATTATAAAGATTAATGCCTTTGCTAATGGTATTATCAAAAATGTAATCGAATTTTATTCCGGCCCAGGGCTTATGTACATCCGGGGCTTGCAAACTATTTCTGTCGATAGCTAAATAGGTTTGTCTATCATGCCTCAGAATTAAGGTTCCTTTTAGGGCTGTTATCTGACTAAAAGGAATAGTTCGAAGGTACATTAGTTTATTAGTTTGAGTTTTAGAAATAAAAAATTCGGTTATATTTTCAAAACTCTGTCGATGATAAATAAATTGTTCGTCAATTTTTCTTTTTAAATTTTCTAAACTTATTAAATACTCATTACTATTAAAATCGGCAGAAAATCTTACGCCTGCTATAATTTTGTAATCTTCTAATAAATCATATGCGCCGATTTTAAATAAAGCATTAAATCCGGGGTTAAAATATACTGCACCTCCGGTAAAAGCCTGATAAGTTGAGTTTAAAAAGCCAAAATCTACCTGGCTAACAATATGATCGGTATAAAAAGTGCGTTGATAAATTTGAATTTTAGGAATTAACTTTTGTGATTTAGAATTGTCAGGTTTTATGCTGTCATATTTATAACTAAAGTAAGGTTTCTCTATTTCAAAAATGTAGTGGTTAATATCAACATAATTATCTTCCTTTGATAGAATCGTTAGTGAATCAAAACCTGGTTTTGGTTTAGGATCATATACACTTAAGCTATCTTCTGTTTGGAATTTTTCATTAAGTAATTTACGGTATTTTGTCTCTTTTAAATTAATATCTTTTTCGAAGGGATCATGATTCAGCAAACGGTTGTAAATAGAATAACTTCCATTGTTGAATTTAATATATGAATAAGTTTTTTTGTTTTTGCTTAAATGATGTTCACTAATATTTCTTGAAAAATTAGTTAGTGGTTTTTCCTTTAAAAAATACCTGTAATGGATGGTAGTATCAATAAAATTAATAGTACTGTCATATTTGCCATAAAAAAGATTGTTAATTCCATTCAGGTCATTTAAATAATAATATTCTTGATTTTTGATTTCAAAAGGATTCACTTCATTCTGATGCACACTGCTGGTTAATCTTGATAACACGGGGTTGTTATTTTGATAATCATAAACAAATAGGTCAAATTGATGACCAAAATTTGAGTTTTCTGATATTAAGGTGTCATTTAATCTGTTCGAAGAAAAAATTATTTTAGTTGAGTTACTAATAAATCGGGGATGGAAATCGTCTGCCAAATCACTTGTAATTTGTTTGCTTGTCGATGATGCAATATCGAAAACATAAATATCAGTCTTGCTATCTTTAACAGCAGAAAATACTATTTTTGAACCGTCATCTGAGTAAGAAAAATTAAGAATTTTATCAAAATACAAAAGATTTCTTTCTATTATTTCGGTATTTTCAAGTATATACTGAAGAAGTTTTAATCCACCATCTTTTTCTATAATTATGGTTAATATTTTTCCTGAAGGGTGCCATTCAATTACAGGATAAGTATAATCATTTATCTGTTTGATTTTATGACCATGTTTAAATATTTTCTCTGACTTATCTAAAGCTGAATTGTAAATCCAGATTTTTACCTGCCCAAGTTCGTTGCTTACGTATGCTATTTGTTCACCATCAGGACTAACTTTAACCTGACTGTAATACAATGACGGTTTGTTTTTGTGTAAGATGCTTTGATTTAATGATGAATCGTAAGCATACGATGACTCATCGCCGAAATAGTCTTTGTAATATTCAAACCATTGTTTTGAAATTTCTTTAAAAGGTAAGCCCAAGACATTTAATATTGCACTGTTTGCACCTTTATTAACTCTTGTCAGATAAAGAATGTCTGTAATAACTGTATTCCCATAATAGTCATTTATATATTTCCAGAATGAATGGCCCGCATATATAGCATCATCACCGGTTAGACGGTTAAACTTTTTGTATCGATTATTAATAATACCGTCTTTAACTCTATTCTCAATTTCAGGACTCCATTCTTCGGAAAGATATGAAGTTAGTCCTTTTAAATACCATTCTGGTAGATTGATCATTGATGAGTTAGCAACGTTTTCGGTAAGTCTGTCTCCATAAAGCATTTCCATTACAATAACTTCAGCAATTACTGACCGCATCTGCTTTAAATAATCCTGATGATTGCCTTGAAAATATAAACTGACTTTGTTGTTACTGATTTTGGTTATACCACCTGTGTTGTATTCCTCTTTTCCTGTAACCAAATTAATATTACTTTGTCTGAAGTCTGAAAATTTATTATAAACCAGGAATGTTAATCGTTTATTTAACGAATGATTTAACTTTTCTTCGAGTATGAGTATTTCCTGAGTAGCATTTTCCCCGGTAAATTTTGCAATTGCTTTCCCATCCTGATTAAAATAAGTGTCAAATTTATCGTATCTGTAAAATGACCAGTAAAAGTCGTTATATTGCACCCGGTTTTTCCCAAAGTTCATTTGGTGGCCATTATAAAATTGCCCATATATATTTGAGGAAATGAGGCTGCAAAAAATGAAAACTATTATTAATAAAAATTTATTCAAAACCCGGGAGCTAAAATTTTGTTATAAAAATAGATTATATTTTTGGTTGAATTTACCACAATAATATTAAAAGTTAAAGTTTGTTAACAATTATAACAGGTTATAAGTAATTATTACTTTTGTTTAGAATTATAATATTTGAAATCAGTAATAAATAAAATAGAGTTATGAAGAAATTATTTTTAAGTATCGTTTCTGTACTTATCCTATTAAGTTTTGTAAATGCACAACAAAAAGGCGCATTTATTTCATTTGAAAAAGAAATTCATGATTTTGGAAAAATTAAAGAAAGCGATGGTAAGGTAGAATATAAATACATATTTACTAATACTGGTGATGCCCCACTAATAATTAACAAAGTAAAAGCATCGTGTGGTTGTACTTCTCCAACCTGGACCGAAAAACCAATTATGCCTGGACAAAAAGGTTTTGTTAGTGCTGTTTTTGATCCTGCCAGACGACCAGGGGCTTTTAATAAAAGTATTTTTGTAGAGACAAATACAAATCCCGGAAGAAAGATATTAAGAATAAAGGGCGAAGTATTGCCCCGTGAAAAAACTATTGAAGATTATTACCCTAAAATTTTGGGTAAGTTAAGATTAGAAACTAACCATTTTGCGTTTGTTCGTGTATATAATAATCAGATTAAAAAAGACACCTTGAAAATTTATAATTCTTCGGATTCAGATATGAAGATAACTTTTTCAAAGCTCCCTGCGTATCTTAAATTTGATGTAGTTCCTACGGTATTGAAGCCGGGAGCAAAAGGCTATATCTTAGGGACATATGATGGTTCAAAAGTAAACGACTGGGGTTTTGTTACCAATAGAATTAATGTGTTAATTAATGGAGAACCCGGTAATAGAAATTATATTACGATAAGTGCTAAAGTTGAGGAAGATTTTTCTAAACTAACTGAGAAAGAAATTGCAAATGCACCTCAAATCATATTTGAAAACAAAATATTTGATTTTGGAAAAACAAAGTCTAATGATAAAATTGAACATGTGTTCAAATATACTAATAAGGGTAAAAGCGATCTAATTATCCGAAAAATCAGGACAACATGTGGATGTACAACAGTCGCTCCTGAAAAAACAATAATAAAGCCTGGAGAATCAAGTTCTTTTAAAGCTATTTTTAACCCGGGATCACGCAAAGGAAGGCAAACAAAAACTATATATGTTATTAGTAATGATCCAAAAGCTTCGAATGAAAGATTAATAATAAAAGGTGAAATATTGAAAGAATAAAAATGTAATGATTAATATTAAATTGATGAAAATCAAAGAGTAGCTTAAACAAAAGCTACTCTTTTTTGTGTAATGTATAGTAAAATTTAAATGGAGGGTTTTATAAAAGTTCTCCTATTTTTTTATTTCTAGCTTTAGAAATCATAATTTCGCATAAAATATTATTATTATGTCGAAAAAAGATAACAATAATAAAAGGAAAGAATTTAAATCGGCTTTAAATGTGCAAAACGGAGTTGATCAACCTGAATCAATAAACCCTGATGTTATTAAAAAATTTCGTTTAAAGAAGAAGATACAACATACTGTCGATGAATATGTAGCAGGTATTTTAGAGGGGAACCGTACAATGCTTAGCCAGGTTATAACATTAGAAGAAAGTTCTTTAGTTGAACATAATAGGTTTGCTACCGAAATTGTTGAGAAATGTCTTCCTTATGCACGAAAATCTATTAGGATAGGTGTTACAGGTGTGCCCGGTGTTGGGAAAAGTACATTTATTGAAGCTCTTGGTAAATATCTAACTAAACAGGGAAGAAAAATTGCAGTGTTAGCAGTTGATCCTAGTAGCGAATTAACAAAAGGAAGTATTTTAGGTGATAAAACAAGAATGGAAGAGCTAGCAAACGATCCAAGTGCTTTTATCAGACCTTCGCCATCGGCTGGGTCTTTGGGGGGTGTTGCAAAAAAAACTCGTCATACAATTATTCTTTGCGAAGCTGCCGGATTCGATACTATATTAATCGAAACTGTTGGTGTTGGACAATCAGAAACTGCAGTACATTCTATGGTTGATTTCTTTTTATTGTTAATGCTTGCAGGTGCAGGAGACGAACTTCAGGGAATAAAACGCGGCATTATGGAAATGGCTGATACTATTGCTATTAATAAGGCAGATGGTGATAATATTAATAAAGCAGAAATGGCCAAAATAGAATATCGTAATGCTTTGCATCTATTTCCTCCTCCGGAATGTGGTTGGAATCCCAAGGTGCTTACTTGCTCATCGATCGATTTTACAGGAATCGATAAAGTTTGGAATACAATTACCGAGTATATTGAATATATAAAGAGAACAGGTTTTTTCGAGAAACAGAGAATGAAACAAGCTAAATATTGGATGTACGAATCTATTCACGAAGCGCTTCGTGATCATTTTTATAACCAGAAGGGAATTCAAGATAAATTGGAATTGTTTGAAGAAAAAGTAGTTGATAGAAAGATGAACTCTTTTTTAGCTTCTAAAATATTAATAGAAGATTACTTTAAGAATTTTTAATAAAAAATTGAATATCCGCATGTTTACCTAAAATAGTTAATGATTTTCTTCATTTGCCCCATCCCTAAAGGGTGTGAAGAAAATCAATTTGCTCCCTTAAGGGTTAGGGGCAAACAAATTGATTTTCAATTAATTTGGTAATTCACAGATAATCATACGGATATTCAATATACAAAATATTTAAATATCTTAAATTCTAAATATCTGGAATTTTTTGTATGTTTATCGCTTATTTTAAAAACTAAAAAATAAAATCATGAAAAAACTCTTTTATAGTATTATTACTATTGCCATTATGTTTTCTTGTACAATGCAGCCCAAGTACAAAATAGAAGGAAATATAAACGGTTTAAATTCTGGCTCGGCTGTGCTAAGTAAAGTTGTTGATAATGAACTTGTAACTGTCGATTCTGTTTCGATTGAAAATGGTGTTTTTGTTTTTAAAGGTACTGTTGATCAACCTGAATACTTTGTAATTACTTTTGCCGATACTTTAGATGGTATTCAGTTGTTCCTTGAAAATGTTGATATAACTATTAGTTCAAATGTTGATAGTATTAGAGTAGCTGCTGTTGAAGGTTCAGAACTTACTACTCTTTTTAATACTTTCAACGAAGAGTTACTTACGTATGATATGCAATTCAGAGCTCTTTATAATGAGTATATTCAGGCAAATATGAGTGGTGATGCTGCTAGAGTTAAAGAAATTGAAGAAGAATATATAGGTGTTGAGGAACAACAATTTGCTTATATCGAAAACTTTGTTAAAGAGAATTCAAACACAGTTTTAGCTCCGTATATAACTTTAAGATATATGTCTTATCGTATGGAAGTGGAGGAACTGGAAGAAATTACTAAAAATTTCAGTCCCGAATTAGCTGAATCACAATATGTAGTTACTTTGAATGAAAGAGTTGAATTAATGAAACGTGTTGCTGTTGGACAACCGTATATTGATTTTACTTTAAATGATACTACAGGAAATCCTATGCCTCTTTTATCAATTATCGGTGACAAATATATTTTAATTGATTTTTGGGCTGCATGGTGTAATCCTTGTCGTCAGGAGAATCCAAACTTAGTAGCTAATTATGCTAAATATAAAGATAAAGGATTCGAAATCTTTGGTGTTTCATTTGATAAAACTCGCGAAGCATGGATTAAAGCAATTAAAGATGACGGACTTACCTGGCCACAAGTTTCTGATTTAAAATATTGGGATTCTGAAGCCGGTAAATTATATGCTGTTAGGTCAATTCCTCATAATGTTCTATTAGATAAAGATGGAATAATATTAGCAAAAAATCTTCGTGGAGAAGATCTGGGAGTTAAATTAGCAAAATTGCTTGATTAGAGATAATTTTATAAGTATTAAAAAAGAGTGGCTGATGGGTCACTAAATTAAGCGTAGCATTCTGGCTGCGCTTTTTTTAGTCTGACTGCTGTTTATTTATACGTTTTGAACAGTAACAACAATAATTTTAGTTTTTTAATGATTTGTATTTATGTAGCTGGAAACTACATAAAAGAACGTATGGTGAAAAACGCTACATTAAATTTTTATTTAGATAATTTTTTTAGTAGGTTACGCTTAATTAAGGATTAACAAAATCTATTTACATTTATAATTATAAAAGATCGTACTGCGGCTATAAAATACATACTCTGGCCAATGCTCATTAAAATGGAAATTACAAACTTCCATGATATGCTTTTAACAGAAAACAAAAAAATCAATTATCTTTAAATTTTAATAGCTAATATTAGTCAACCTATTTTAGTCTAGACCTAAATTAAAGTAATTATGAAAAAATTAGTAATTATTATTACCCTTACAATTTCTCTGATTTCATGTGACAACTCAAGTATGACAAACAAGAAATTAAAGCAAAACGATAAAACCGAGAATAGTATTGATAATTCTGCAAAATTGATATCAAACATCAAGTATTCTGTTATAAGAATTGATAAAATCCCAAACGAAAAATACAGTATTGATATAAGATTGGAGAAAGAGTATAAAAAGTCTGAATTAGAAGAATTTGCATATTATATTAAAAACGAACTAATAATAGAAACTTATAAGAGAATTTTTATATGTTACTACTTGCCAAATATGAAAGTTGGGCATGGTGCTTGGGCTACTACACACTTCAATCCTGATTTAGAAATAATTATGACATCACCGTTTTATGATGATACAAAAGAAAAAGAGAAAGTAAATTTGTCAAAAACAGACATCGCTATTAATGAATTCATTAGTAAAAATAGTACTTGTAAAATAATCGGTATATGGTATCAAGGCAATGACTTTTTAATGTTTATTTTTAAGGAGAATGGGAAGTTTAATTTAAAAGAAATGAATATTAGTACTTTAGAAATTGGTAAAAATTACAAGTTAATAGGAAAAAAAGTTAATGGGCAACAGGCTTTCATAATAAAAGAATTTTTGGAAGGAACAAATATTGATAGTGATGTTAAGTTGATCGGAGATTATACAGATTATTATTTAATTGAATCAAATGGAGATTTGGCTTTATATGACAATATTGGACTTATGGAAAAATATGGAAAAATTAACTAGTCATTATGGACTCTAATAAAAATGAAAGTTCAGTTATATTTTCTAATAAAGCTAAAAAAGAGAATAACACAATTTTTCTTTTAATTTCTCCTTTTATATACAAAGACGGAAGAAAACCAAGGTTGCCAAGAATAAGATCAGATGGATATAATTTAAAAGAAGACACGACTTCATTTTTCGATTATGCATTTAGTGATCTCGAAAATGTGAATTGTAAATCAAAAAAGTATTCGGTTGAAATAATTGTTTACAGGGGAAGTGATAGATTAGGTTCTGCAGATTTGGACAATTATACTAAGGTTATTCTTGACGGAATAACACATTCAAGTAAAGTGTGGAAAGATGATAAACAAGTTGACAAATTGGTAGTTAAACGAAAATATTCTGCCGAAGAAAAATCAAAAATCACACTAAAAATCAAGGAATTAATGCTCTGATCCAGAATTAGCAGAATTATTAGATTAGATATTTTATTACCATATATTATTGGGAGTGTAAGAATTTTCTTACACTCTTTTTTTATTTATTGATTCCTACAATTCATTACAATTTAATTACAGTTCATTTCATTTAGCTTTTTTTTGCATGTGTTTATTTGGAATATTGTATCATGAAAATAAACCGAATTATAAATCAAATTTAAATTTTATGAAAACACGAGTAATATTATTAATGAGTTTCATTTTTTTAGCATCGTTTTATTCAGAAGCAAAAGAGAATGTACGAGTTAAAAGAAATGATTGGGACAGCAGAGAACATTTTTATAAATCAAAAGATTCATTTTCTGCGTACGAAATAGAATATAAAGGAAAAATTTCTGTTTCTGACAACGATAAAAATGTTAAAGCTATTTCTCCCAATGGATATCTGAAAATTACAAAATCCTCTTTTGGCAATAGCCGTACAATTAAAATTGAAAGTGATGACAAAGGAAACCTGACAAAAAAATATCTTGAAGGAAAAAAAGAAATTGCTTTTGAGCCGGAAGGACAAGAATGGTTAGAAGAAATACTTATTGATGTTATCAGGAAAACCGGAATTGGTGGCAAAGAAAGAATCCTTAGATTTTACAACAAAGGTGGTGTAAATGCAGTTTTAGACGAGATCGAAGATTTTGAAAGAAGCAGTGGATATTCTTACTATAAAACGACAAATCATGCCATATTTTATTTCCAATCTGTTGAGTATAGCGGATTGAATGTAAAGTATCTTTATTACAAGACATTAGTAAACGAAATTAATTTAAGTAAAGAAGAAGTAGTAAAAGTTCTTAAAGCTTTAACCGATATTTCATCTAACAGTACGAAAGGTACTCTTTTAAGAGCAATTTTAGATAAATATGAGCTGGACTCATATTCAATGGAGAAGTTTCTTGATGTAACCGAAACTTTAAGTTATAACACTGAGCGTGGTAATACACTTAGAGCTTTTATAAAAAAATATGATATAACAACAGAAAATTCACGTGAGTTTTTTGATGTAATCGAAGGAATGTCTGTAAACCCCGAAAAAGGAAATGTAATAAAGCCTTTGCTTGCTAGTCAAAAACTTGATAAAAGAGTATTGTCAGATTTAATTGAGGTAGTTGATGATTTTAGTTCAAATAGCGAAAGAGCTGCAATTTATAGAATTCTAGTTCCTCATGTTGTTGGCGATGAAGATTTAACAACACAATTAATCTATGCAGTTAAAAACTTATCTAGTAGTTATCATTTACTAGGAGAGGAAGTACTCGAATATATTGCAAAAGGAAAAGTTGTAACTGATAACAATTTAAGTAAATCAGCTGTTCTAAATATATTAGATATTGCAAGAAGCTATGATGCAAACACAAAAAAAAGTCCAACTTTAAGAAGCTTGCATGGCTCAATGACTACCGACAAAGAAGTTCTTGAAGCTTACTTTGATGTGATAAACAGTATGGACATTACAAGGGTGAAATATAATTTATTACAAGATTTTATTAGAGATCATAAGTTAGATAATACAGGTTTAATATATCTTTTAGATGAAATAGAGGAAATTGCAAATGAGGATGAACAACATGCAGCCGCCGCAATACTACGTATGTTAATTAAAGATTTACCAAACGATCCAGAGGTTGTTAAGTATTTCTTTGATGCCTTAGATGAGATTGACCAAAACTCTAGTAAAGAAGAAATTATTAGAATGTTCTGTGAGCGCGGTAAATTAGATAAAAGAACAATTGTTTATCTACTTAAAACTGTCGAAGATATTGATGTAGATATCGAAAAAGCAACATCATTAATGAATATTAAAAAAGTTATGCCAAAAGGTGATGATGAGCTTACTTATATTTTTAATAGTGTTGCCGATGATATAAAGTCAGATTACGAATACGAACGTGCAATGAATTAAAAACAAAATGGTTTGTTAATTTTTTAAGGCCAGAATAGTTGTTTTTTTAATACACCTTGAGATTTCAGTTGAAAATTGTTTAAATTAGAAATCTCAAGGTTTTTTAATTTTAAATCAATGCAAATTCGAAAAGTTATATCTATATCTATTATTAATATCTTCCTGGGTTTAATACTATATTCTTATTTGCATTATAGCCAGTTAGGCAATTTCCCAAATTATTCAGATAATTGGTTCCTGTTTATTTACTTGTTATTTGGAGCTAATATTGTTGGTTTCGCAATTGTTGCGGTAAATACCGGATTGAATAAAATTCCGTTTTGGCGCAATAAGATAGGGCTTAGATTCATCTTTGGAATAGTTGTTAATTATGCTGTGATTCTAACCTTGGTGTTTATATGTCTTTGGTTATATCTAAAAGTATCAGAATTAAATTATACTATAAAAGCTTTACTCGAAGAATATAATGAGATAAAACTCAGAGTTTATATTCTAATTTTAGTTTTAGATATTTTGTATGTAATATTCGATTTTTTAATTTATTCGTATAAATATTATTCGCAGGGACAAATACAAAATGCACGCTTAAGCCGCAGACAAATGGAACTGCAGTTCGAAGCATTGCGAACACAGCTTAGTCCGCATTATTTATTTAATAGCTTAAATACCATATCATCTTTAATTTATAAAGATGTTAATCAAACTGAGGAATACATACGTAAACTTGCAAATACATACCAGTACATATTAGAATCCGATAAGAAACAATTAATAAGTTTAAAGGAAGAAATTGATTTTATAAATGATTATTGTTATTTGCTGCATATTCGGTTTGGGAAGGCTATTAAAGTTTATATTGATGTCGACAAGTATTTTTCAGAATATTTACTTCCTCCAATAAGTATTCAAATATTAGTCGAAAATGCAGTAAAACATAATGTTTTTGATGATGATGAACCTTTGGAGGTTGATATTATTGCTACTGATAATATGATTTATGTAAAAAACAAGATTTTAAAAGCCCCGACAAGTAGGGAGTCATTTAAAATTGGATTAGGAAATATTAGAAAACGTTACGAAGTGTTTACCAATAAGAAAATCAAAATAACTAAAAATGAGTTTTTTACTGTTGAGTTACCTTTGTTAAAACCTAAAGCAAATGGTTAAGAACATAATAAATAATGCAGTTTTTAGGGTTTTTGCACCAATTTTTCATGGTGTTACTTTGTATATTCTGATTTTATTGATTTTTGATAGTATTCAGCAACTTTCCCAAAACTTCTTTAGTACAGAAGCATTTCTTAGTGTTATCTTAACATACTTGCTTTTCGAATTAATGCGATTATATATTTTATTAGTCGATAAAAAATGTTCAGATAATTGCAGTAATAGCAAACGAATTTTAATACAGGGTGGGGGATGCGTGGGTTTGTCTTTGTTTGTTACTTCTTTAATTATTTCATTTTACTTTTCAAAATTGGTTGGATTTAATGCATATAGAACCGAATTAATTGTGTTTAATACCATGTTCCTTATAACAAGTATTTTGTATAATATGATTTATTTTAGTTTTTTCTACTTAAACAGGATAAACATAACTCAGTTAGATGAAGAAAGCATGTTACGTAAAAATGTTGAGATTGAATTAGATACTTTTAAAAACAAGATAAATCCGGAATTTCTATACCATAGTTTGGAAACATTAATAAGCCTTACAAAAAAAAATGTTGAAGAGGCTGATAAGTTTATTTTAAAACTTTCCGATGTTTATCGTAATATTTTATCAACGAAAAATAGCGAGCTTGTTTGTATTACAGAAGAGTTTAAGATTTTGAAAACTTTAATTGAAATTTTTAACTATAAATTTAATAATAAATTAAACTTTAAATTCGAGAATAGTATTAAAGAATCAAAGCTCCAATTGATTTCAGGCACCTTAGTTGTTATAGTTGAAGATATAATAAATCGTTCAATTATATCAGATATTCATGCTTTAGAAATAAATTGTAAACTAGATAATGGATTCTTAAAATTTTATCATCCAATTCAAAATAAGTTGATTCAGGTATTTTCAAAACAAACTGAAATCCGGCATTTAAAAAAAGCTTATCACTATTACGGTAAAATGGATATTTCCATTGATGAAGAAAACAATATAAGAACATATTATATCCCGGTTTTTGAACTGGAAAATTAATTCCAAATCATGACACCATGAGAATTTTAATTATTGAAGATGAAAAACCTGCTGTTGAAAAGCTGGAACTTCTGTTAAAGAAATATGACCCTCAAATTGAGGTTTTATCAAAAATTTCAACAGTCGAAAAAAGTGTAAGTTATTTAAAAGAGAATCAAAAGGAAATTGATTTAATTTTCCTGGATATTCAATTAACCGATGGACTTAGTTTCGATATTTTTAAATCAGTAAAAGTTGAAAAACCAATAATATTTACAACCGCTTTTAATGAGTATGCCATTGATGCTTTTAAATTGAATAGTATTGATTACTTATTAAAACCTTTGAGTTTTGATGATCTTTCGAAAGCAATGGATAAAATTAAAAGCATGAAGGAGAACCTGCCTTCTGATAAGCCTCAAACGAATATATCTCTTGATCAACTTGCGCAATTAATATCTGGTTCAAATCAAAAATACAAATCACGATATCTGGTAAAAATTGGTGAGCATATTAAATCAATTGCTGTTGAGGATATCTACTTTTTTTATGCAGAGGGGAGAATCGTTTTTATTATCACCAATGAAAAAAGAAAGTTTATTGTTGACAGTACACTCGAAGATCTTGCAAATCAACTAAATCCAAATAAATTTTTTAGAGCAAACAGATCATTTATAATTAATTTCGATCATATAAGCGATGTTATCGTTTATTCAACTAGTCGGTTAAGAGTGAAATATCCCTTCGAATTCGAAAAGGAAATTATTGTAAGTCGCGAAAAAGTTTCCGATTTCAAAGCCTGGTATGGTGGAGAGGAATAAAAACCAAGTTAAGCGTCCCGGATACATTTCTTTTAAACTAACTTATTGCATATGTATGGATTTTATGCCAATGCTATTTTATCATTCTTTCTTAAGTAATCAGTTGGATAATGTTCTTTTTTACATTGATTTTTTTTAAATTTAAACAGAATAATTTTAAAAGGATAATTTGTAAGTTTTTTTGAACTTTAATAAAAGTTTATTAGAAAAAATTATCTAATCAAATTAAAAAGCAGGAGGTATAAAATGAAAAAAGTATTAATTCTTGGAGCAGGTATGATGACAAAAACTATGGCTTATTATTTTATGAATAAGTGTAATTACGAAGTTACTATTGCATCAAGAACAGTGTCAAAGGCAGAAAAAATTGTTGCAGGAAAACCTCTGGGTAAAGCTGTAAGTTGGACAGTCGGTCAACAGGATGCCCTTGAAAATTTAGTGAAAGAAGCAGACCTTGTTGCCAGCATGATACCACAAACTGCTCACGATTTAGTTGCAAAAGTTTGTCTGAAATATAATAAACACATGCTTCAAACTGACTTTTTAACTCCGTATATTATATCAATTGATGAAGAAGCACGTAAAAATAATATAATTATTATGAATGAAGTTGGTGAAGATCCGGGATTAGACCATATGGGTGCTCAGGAAACTATAGATGAAATTAAAGCTGAAGGCGGTAAAGTTGTAGGTCTTTATTCGTATGGTTCAGGCATACCTTCATTTGATTCCAATCGTAATCCGTTCGGATATAAATTTTCATGGAGTCCGAAAGGCTTAATGATGTCGGCAACAAAACCTGCTGCATATTTGCTTAACGGCAAAAGGGTTGATGTTCCTTCAATATTTCATCATCATAAAATTATTGATATTGACGGTATCGGTACTTTTGAAAACTTTCCTAATCGTGATTGTACAGGATATGTAAAACATTTCGGATTGGATAAAAATGTTACATTATTCAGAGGCTTGTTACGTCATGTAGGATACTGCAATACAATGAGGGCATTAGTAAAATTAAATATCCTTAAGGAAAAAAAAGAAGAAATAAGTTTTAAAGGATTAACTTATGCTCAAATGACGGCTAATCTTATTCATGCCGATTCAACAGATAATATTAAAGCTAAAGTCGGTAATTTTTTAGGTATTGTTGAAGATGATGATATTCTGGAAAAGTTAGATTGGCTTGGTTTGTTTGAAAATAAATCTATTCCTGTCGAAAAAGGAATGTATTCAGACGTATTGGTTGAACTTATGATTAAAAAATTATCCTATAAGCCGGATGAAAAGGATATGATAATAGTATATGATGAAGTTATTGCAGAATTTCCTGACAGAAAGGAAAAAAGAGTATCAAGTATGTTAATGGAAGGCATTCCGAATGGAGAATCAGCAATGACAAGAGCAGTTTCACTTCCTGCTTCTATTACTGCAAAGCTTATATTAGAAGGAAAAATTACATCAAGAGGTGTGGTTATGCCGATGAACCCGGAAGTTTATAAACCGGTACTGAAAGAAATGAAAACTTATGGTTTTGAATTCAAGAAAAAAACAATTCTATTGTCTTAAACTATCTATTGTTTCCCAAATTCGGCGTAGGCTATGAGTTAAAAGCTACGCCGAACTACGGTGTGATTATTAAAGTTAAAACATCTGAATTATTTTCATGATCTCTTATTTTTCTTTTTATTTTTGTTATTTTTAACAATTCTAAATAAATAAGGGATGAGAAAAATTATTATCTCGCTTTTAGTAGTTATTGGTCTTTTTTCCTGTAATAATCAGCAGCAGAATCAAAATATTAATAAACAGTCTGTTACTGTGAGTGTTTTACCTCAGAAATATTTTGTTGAGAAAATTGCCGGTGATCGTTTAAACATTAATGTAATGATTCCTCCCGGGGCGAGTCCTGTTACTTATGAGCCAACCCCAAAACAAATGAAAGAATTATCTGCTTCGAATTTATATATCAGAATTGGTCATATAGAGTTTGAAAAATCATGGATGAAAAAACTAAGAGATATTAATCCGGAAATGTGTGTTGTAGATCAGTCAGTTGTGGTAAACTTAATTGAAGCTGAGAACATCTATAAAGATGAGCATGAACACAATGGTCATCATCACCATGGAGTTGATCCACACATATGGACATCACCTAAAGAAGTGAAGAAGCAAGTCAATTTTTTATATCAGTATTTGATTAAAACTTATCCTGAATTTGATTCATATTTTACTATAAATTATAATTCTTTTTTAAACGAAATAGATAGCCTGGATTTATATATTACTGAACAATTAAAGTTGTATCATGGAAATAAATTCATGATTTTTCATCCTGCATTAAGCTATTTTGCACGTGATTATGGTTTGGTGCAAATCTCAATCGAAATTGATGGAAAGGAACCAACACCTGCTAATATTCAGGAAATTATTGAAGTAGCTAAAGAAGAAGAAATAAAAGTTATTTTTGTACAAAAGCAATTTAGTACACACAATGCTGAAGTTATTGCCAGAGAAATAAATGGCAGGGTTGTTCAAATCGATCCTTTATCATATAATTGGCCCGAAAACTTAAAATTAATCGTTGACGAAATAGTAAAATCATATTCAAATTAAAATTTTAGGCATTTTAGAGCATTTTAGGCACTTTAAATTTAATTTATGAGTAAAATTGTTGAAATAAAGTCAGTATTTGCAGGATATAATGATGAGATAATTTTAAAAGATGTTTCGTTAGATATTTTCGATGATGATTTTATTGGTATCATAGGTCCGAATGGCGGGGGGAAAACAACATTGCTAAATGTAATTTTAGGACTTTTAAAACCTTTAAAAGGCTCTGTGAAATTTTGTGACGACCTTAGAACTGATAGAAATAATAAGATTGGATATTTACCTCAACAAAATAAAATAGATAAGAAGTTCCCAATTACTGTTAAAGACGTAGTATTATCAGGCCTTATTTATAAGTCAGGTTTTTTAAGCAGGCATTCAAAGGCAGATAAATTAAAGACCGACAATACATTAGAACGAATAGGAATATGTAATATTAAAAACTCACCAATAGGAGAACTGTCTGGTGGACAAATGCAAAAAGTATTATTGGCAAGAGCAATTGTGTCTTCACCACGTTTATTAATCCTCGACGAACCAAATACATTTGTCGATAATCAGTTCGAAGGAGAACTATACGAGATTTTAAATGAGTTAAACAAAGAAATGGCCATAATTATTGTAACTCATGATGTTGGAACTATTTCAAGTTATGTTAAGACAATTGCTTGTGTAAATCGCAGTTTGCATTATCATAAATCAAATAAAATATCAGAAGAACAGTTGGCATTATATGATTGCCCTATTAAGTTAATTACTCATGGTGATGTACCGCATACAGTATTAAAAAAACATAATCACTAAAATGATTTCAGAATTATTACAATATAAATTTATTACTAACTCATTATTGGCAGGTATTCTGGCAAGTATAAGCTGTGGAATTATTGGTACTTATATAGTAACACGTCGAATGGTGTTTTTAAGTGGCGGAATAACTCATGCTTCATTTGGAGGAATTGGTATAGGATACTTTTTCGGTTTTAACCCTATAATTTCAGCAGCAGTATTTGGTATTCTTTCAGCACTGGGAATTGAATTTGTATCGAAAAGATCGGAAATTCGAGAAGACTCGGTTATAGGTATTTTATGGTCGTTTGGAATGGCCGTGGGAATCATGTTTGTTTTTCTAACGCCGGGTTATGCTCCTAATTTAATGTCTTATTTATTTGGTAGTATTCTAACAGTTTCAACACTGGATATTTTATTAATGGCGGGTTTAAGCCTGATTTTGATTATTGTATTCATCGCTTTTTATCGCATTATTCTTTTTATTTCTTACGATCAGGAGTTTGCAAAAACCCACAGAATAGCTGTAAGTTTAATTAATTATATACTGATAAGTTTAGTCGCATTAACTATTGTGCTTAATATAAAGGTAGTTGGTATTATATTGGTAATCTCTTTATTAACAATTCCACAATCAACAGCGAATTTATTTACAAAAAATTTCAAAAACATTATCATAGCTTCAATTGTTATAGGTCTTATTGGTGCTTTTCTTGGATTAGTTATTTCATATAAAATTAATATTCCATCTGGTGCATCAATTATTTTTTCATTGGTTATTATCTTTATATTGGCTAAGTTATTCCAATTGTCTGTAAGGAAAATCAAGTTAAAAAAACAGAAGGTCTGAAAATTTTTAATATCAAATAAATAAGCTATAATTTCGCATAAATTTTATTATTCAAGTTAAAAATATAAATCAATAAAAATGAGTTACGATATAATTATAGTAGGTAGCGGGCCAGGTGGTTACGTAGCTGCAATTAGAGCATCACAGTTAGGTATGAAAGTAGGCGTGATTGAAAAATCTGAATTAGGTGGTATCTGTCTTAACTGGGGCTGTATACCAACCAAATCATTACTTAAAAGCGGACAAGTTTTTAATTATATAAAGCATGCTGCCGATTATGGTATAAGCATCGAAGGAGAAGCCAAAGCAGATTTCGAGAAGATAGTACAAAGGAGTCGTGGTGTTGCTGATGGTATGAGCAAAGGAATTCAGTTTCTTTTCAAAAAGAATAAAATAGATCATATACAGGGATACGGTAAATTAAAGGATAATCAAACAGTTGAAATAACAGATGCTGATGGAAATACGCAAGAGATTGAAGCTAAACATATTATTTTAGCTACAGGAGCACGATCAAAAGAATTACCTAATTTAAAACAAGATGGTAAAAAAATAATTGGCTATCGAGAGGCTTTGACATTACCAAAACAACCAGAATCAATGATTGTTGTTGGCTCAGGAGCAATTGGCAGTGAGTTTGCTAATTTCTATAATTCAGTCGGTACAAAAGTTACTTTGGTTGAGTTCTTGCCAAATGTTGTTCCGAACGAAGACGAAGAAGTTTCGAAACAGTTAGGTCGCTCTTTCAAGAAAGCTGGTATAAAAGTTATGGTTAGTTCTTCCGTCGAATCTGTCGATACGAGTGGAAATATTTGTAAGGTTGTTATTAAAACTAAGAAAGGCGAAGAAACTCACGAAGCTGAAATTGTTTTATCTGCAGTGGGCGTAACACCAAATCTTGAAAATATAGGAATTGAAGAGTTGGGAATTGAGCTTGAAAAAGGAAAAATAAAAGTTGACGATTATTATAAAACTAATCTTACTGGAGTTTATGCAATAGGTGATATTGTTCATGGTCCTGCCTTAGCTCATGTTGCTTCGGCCGAAGGAATAACTTGTGTCGAAAAAATTGCTGGTTTAAATCCTGAACCTGTTAATTACAATAATATTCCTGCTTGTACATACACTTCTCCTGAAGTTGCTTCGGTGGGGTTAACTGAAACAGCTGCTAAGGAAGCTGGTTTCGAAATTAAAGTAGGTAAGTTTCCTTTCACAGCTTCAGGAAAAGCAAGTGCTGCTGGTGAAAGAGATGGATTTGTTAAATTAATTTTTGATGAAAAATACGGGGAACTGTTGGGTGCACATCTAATTGGTGCTAATGTTACTGAAATGATTGCTGAATTGGTTGTTGCCAGAAAACTAGAAACCACAGGCCATGAATTAATAAAATCAATTCATCCTCATCCAACCATGTCCGAGGCTATTATGGAAGCTGCAGCTGCAGCTTACGATGAGGTAATTCATATTTAAGAATTTATCGTAATATAAAATGAGGCATCTTCTTAAGTAAATAACACTTTGAATATCAGATAATTATTCGTATATTTAGATATAATAAAACCCCGAAAAGT
>JAIORB010000060.1 GCA_021108325.1 Bacteroidales bacterium
CGGTACTATCACGAACGGCGAAGCCCTCACCGATAGGTAATTTAATGGGTAATGACAAAATGATTGAATGATAAAATGGTTATGAAAGATTATGACAGAGAAGAATTACTAAGACTCATAAAAGAAGCAAATGAAATAACAAAAATAATGACAAATCCCGATAGCTATGTATTTCTTCACTATTTAGGTAACATTTCTTAAATTGTACCTATGACAAGTAAAGAACAACAAATTTTAAACTCGAAACATTGAACTTTGACATTAAACTATGAACTATATAAGTAAATATTGCATTATAAAACCACATGAAGTTATCGTAGATGGTAAAACAGAGTTTTCTGATTCAGAAAAAAATAAATTCGGAGCTTTCATGAAATCAATATACAAACATTACGAAGTAAAATATCCTAAATATTTTAAAATGGATAATCTTTGTAAACTTGCTTTTATTGCTTCAGAAATTGTTTTAAAAGGAAATGACCATCTAAAAGAGCTTAATCCAACTAAAATTGGTGTTATTATTCAAAATTCTCACTCCTCAATTGATACGGATATAAAATATAATGAAACTATAAAAGATAAATTAAATTATTTCCCCAGTCCTGCAATTTTTGTTTATACTTTACCAAATGTAATGATAGGAGAAATCTGTATTCGCAATAAGTTTCAGGGAGAAAATACATGTTTCATTGCCAAAGAATTTGATCCTGATTTTCTTACTAATCATGTAAACGAATTGTTAGATTCAGGCAAAATAGATGCTTGTATTACCGGATGGGCAGATTACATTGAAGGTGAATATAGCGCAATGTTGTTTTTAGTTGAAAAAAACAAGGAAAATAAAAAAGATAATATTAGTTTTAAGCCCGAATTTATAAATCGAATAATTAAGTAATTAGAAATGGAAGAGTTAATAGTAAAGATTAAGGAGCAGGTAATCGAAGTTTTAAATTTAGAAGATATTGAACCAGATGATATAGATACTGATTCACCGCTTTTTGGTGATGGCTTAGGACTCGATTCAATTGATGCTTTAGAGCTGATTGTTTTATTAGAAAAACAATATGGAATAAAAATTGAAGATCCAAAAGATGGTAAAAAAATATTCTATTCAATAAGAACAATTGCTGAATATATAGAAGAAAAAAAGAAATAATTCATTTTTAGCTGAAGAGGGGTTTTAAAATGTCACAAAGGGTTTTTGTTACCGGCATAGGTATTATATCAGGGATTGGGAATAATGTTGACGAAACACTACAGTCAATTAAGCAGAAAAAATCTGGCGTAACTGAAATAAAATATCTTAAAACAATTCATAAAGGCGTAATTCCTGTATCTGAAGTAAAACTTTCGGAAGACGAATTAATTGAGATGGCCGGAGTGGATAAAAATGAACCTTTTACCCGATCAACATTAATGGGTTTAATAGCAGCTGCCGAAGCCGTTAAAAATGCCCAAATTGATGATATAAAAGAGCACAGAACCGGTTTAATATCAGGCACTACCGTGGGTGGAATGGATAAAAGCGAACTGTTTTATAAAGACCTTTTAGAAACAACTAATCATATTGAATATATAGAAACACATGATTGTGGTGATAGTACAGAACGTATTGCAGATTATATCGGTGTAAGAGATTTTGTGTCAACTACAAGTACTGCATGCTCTTCTGCTGCAAATTCTATGATTCTGGGCTCTCGAATGATAAAAAACGGAATGCTCGACAGAGTTATTGCAGGTGGTATTGAATCACTAACCCGTTATCACATAAATGGTTTTAATACCTTAATGATTTTGGATAAAGAGCCTTGTAAGCCATTCGATATAAATCGTAGTGGATTAAATTTAGGTGAAGGAGCAGCTTTTCTTGTACTTGAGTCTGAAGACATTATTAAAAAAACCGGTAAAAAAGTACTTGCTGAATTAACCGGTTACGGAAACTCATGTGAAGCTTTCCATCAAACAGCATCTACTCCTGAAGGGAAAGGGGCATATGCTGCAATGAAAGAAGCTCTTGGCAGAAGTGGATTAAAACCTGAACAAATAGATTACATTAATGCACATGGAACAGGAACAGACAATAATGATCTTTCAGAAGGTAGAGCTATTGATAGATTATTTGGGCCTAATCCGCCAAAAATAAGTTCAACGAAAGCTTACACAGGACATACTACAAGTGCTGCAGGTGGTGTTGAAGCTGTTCTTTCTGTTTTGGCTATTCAGAATAATATGGTTTTCCCAAATCTGAATTTTAAAAATCAAATGAAAGAACTTAATTTTAAACCTGTTACTGAACTTTTGGAAAACGTAAAAATTGATCATGTATTATCTAATTCATTTGGGTTTGCCGGAAATAATTCAGCATTAATTTTTTCAAGATATTAGTATGGAAGTTTATATAAAAGGTATTGGGAATATATCGCCTCAAAATACTATTGATAGTAGTATTTTTTTAGATGAAATTGTTAGTCATGATACTGATTTTGTTTCTTGTATAGAACCAAATTATAAAGAGTTTATCAATCCTATTCAGCTTCGTCGAATGAGTAAGTTGATTAAGATGGGTATCAGCGCTTCCAAAATTTGTTTAAAAGATGCAGGTATCGAAAATCCTGGAGCAATTATTACCGGAACAGGTTTAGGATTAGTTGGGGATACTGAAAAATTCTTAAATCAGATGCTGGATAACAACGAAGAATTTCTTGCTCCTACTGCATTTATACAATCTACCCACAATACAATAAGCGGGCAAGTTGCTATAGCATTAAAATGCTTTAACTACAATAATACATACTCTCATCGGGGTTTTTCATTTGAAAGTGCTTTATTAGACGGAATGCTTTTAATTAAAGATAAAGATGCTGAAAATGTGTTAGTTGGTGGATTTGATGAAATTACTTATGAGCATCATTCAATTATTAAAAAAACCCGATGGGTTAAAAATGAAACTATAAAAAGTTTAGAACTTTTAAATCATAAAACTCAGGGAACAATTGTTGGTGAAAGTGTTACTTTCTTTTCTCTTACAGGTAAAAAAGATGAAAACACTTATGCCAGAATTAAGAATATAAAAACCATTTATAAACCTGAAAGTAACGAAGAAATTGAAGCTAAAATAGACCAGTTCCTTGCTGAAAATAGTTTAACTAAAGATGATATAGATCTTGTTGTTTTAGGTTTAAACGGAAACATTGATACTGATGATGTTTACTATCATTTAGCAGATAACTATTTCAATACTAATTATGCTTATTTTAAGCACCTTTCCGGTGACTATCATACAGTTGGCTCATTTGCTTTATGGTTTGCAGCTAATACAATTAAACATCAAAGAGTTCCTGAAATTGCTCGTTTCAGAAAAGAAAACTTTACTGAAAAGCCAATAAAAAATGTATTGGTTTATAATCATTTTAGAGAAGTTGATCATTCAATATTTTTATTAACTCAATGATAAAATCAGGAACCACATTTGTTCTTTACATCATTGTTTTAATCCTGGTTTATCTCTTTCTTCCATGGAAAGGGATATTTTTTATTATAATCACCTTACTATTTTTAACTCATTTGGTTTATTGCTCTGCAAATATTTGTTCACAGGTTTATATTAAAACACTATGCAAAGCAAAAACATCTGAAAAGGAAATTGCCATTACATTTGATGATGGTCCTGATTCTAAGATCACACCGGAAGTTCTAAAAATACTTGATTCTTATAATGTAAAAACTACATTTTTTTGTGTAGGTCAGCAAATTGAAAATAATAAAAAATTATTAAAATTAATTGACGAAAAAGGTCATATCATTGGAAATCACACATGGACGCATGCTCGTTGGTTCGATTTATCTTCAACTAAAAAAATGCAAAATGATATTAAAAAAACAACCGGTCTTATATTTGAAATCACTAACAAAAAAGTAAAGCTATTCCGTCCGCCTTATGGAGTTACTAATCCGGCTTTAAAAAGAGCTTTAAAGAATTTAAATTTCCATACAATCGGGTGGAGCATTCGTTCTTTTGATACTATTAACAGTCCTGAAAAAACATTAAAAAGAATAAAAAATAAATTATCACCGGGCGATATTATTTTGTTTCACGATAATCGTGAGCATATTGTTGAAATACTTAAATCATTTTTAGAATATGCTAAAAATCAAGACTATCAAGTTGTTCGTCTGGATAAATTACTAAATATTGAACCATATAATCAGGAATGAAATTTGAAATTTGAATCTGAAAACTTGAATCTGAAATGAAAATATTAACAATACTAATAACACTCATCTTCTTATCCGGCTTTATATATGCACAGGAAAGTAGTTTTAGTGAAATTATGGATATTGACAAAGTTAAAACTGAACTTAACAAATTATCAGATAATACTTCAACCATTCAGAGTAAATTTATACAGGAAAAGCATCTTAGCTTTTTAACTGAGAATATAATTTCTAAAGGAGAATTTTACTTTAAAAGTCCGAATCAATTACGATGGGAATATTCCGAACCATTTGAATATATCATTGTTTTTAATGATAAAAATATTTTCATTAAAGATGAAGATAAGATAAGCACATTCGATACTGAATCGAATAAAATGTTTAGCGAAATAAGTAATATGATGATTGGCACTATCCAGGGAGACCTTTTTACTGATAGTGAGCGTTTTGATGTAAAATATTTCGAAAATGCAAGTCAATATTTACTTGAGTTAGATCCCAAATTACCTGAAATGAAAAGCATGCTCAAAACCATTAAAATCTATATTGATAAATCTGATATTTCCGTGGCTAAAATCAAAATGATCGAAAGTTCTGATGATTATACAAGTATTGATTTCACTAATAGAACATTGAATCAGCCAATTGATAATGAAAAATTTAATATTCATAAATAACAGGGCAAACGCATTATAATTAAGGCTTCGTGTGACTTTGTGAAAAACCTTTGCGTTACTTTGTGGTAAAAAAATTAAACCACAAAGGCACACAAAGTACACACTAAGATTCGCAAAGCGCTGTATTTGCAGACATTAGTTTAAAAAATTATTTTAATACATTTACCTTATTATCAATACTCTCTAAAGTATAATGATAATAACTTAATAAACTATAAATAATGAATTTCAAAGTAAGACAACTAATTAATGATTCTAAATTCATTATTCGATATTCGATATTATTTCTTTTTTTATTAATATCAAGTTGTTCAAATCCTTACAAGAATCTATCGAAAACAGAATATTCGGCTGATAATATTAAGCAAATTCCCTATGCCCTGCCCTTTTCTGAAAAAACGTTAATCTATAAAGCCGATATTAGTTTTTATAAGAATGATATAAGCGGATTACTTATCATGAAAAAGATAGATAATAATATATACCGCATTGCTTTAACTACGCAATTTGGATTAAAAATATTTGATTTTGAGTTAAATCACGGAACTCTGAATGTAAAATATTGCGCTGAATATCTTGACAAGAAGGTCATCATTAATACATTTCAGAATGATTTTAATTTGCTTTTAATACAAAACCAGGTTAAAAATATTTTTATCATTGAAAATCCTGAGCGAAATCAAAAAATATGGCAATTGGAATCCGGAAAACTCAACTATAATTATATTCAAAATACTGACTCAGAAAAGATTGAAAACATTAGTTTTAAGAAACGAAATTCTGAAAAAATATCAGTAGGTTTGTATAATTACCAAGATAATATTCCCGGAAATATTACTTTGGAGCATCACAATATTAAATTAAAAATGAATTTAAAATTGATACAATAATACCATGCTTTTAAAAGATTTTTATACCATAATTGAATTAGACAGTAGCGATAAGGAAAACGTAAAAGCAATTATCGACTTAAATAAAGATCATGAAGTTTACAAAGGTCACTTCCCCGAAAATCCTGTAGTTCCGGGAGTTTGTCTTACTCAGTTAATTAAGGAAGTAATGGAAAACGTGGAAAATACGGAACTTAGACTGGTATACGCCGATAATATAAAATTTATGGCTATTGTTAATCCTGAAATAAATAACCGGCTTCAGATCGATCTTAAAGTAAAATATGACACCGAACAAAACCTTATAAAAGTTAACAGTGTTACACACTTTAACGATCAGGTTTTTTACAAATTTAAAGGTAACTTTAAGGCAAAATAATATTGGGGAGAATGGCTGCGGATAAATACAAAGAATTGTTCAGGGAGAAAAAGTGTTGCGTTATCATTCCAACATATAATAACCACAAGATCGTTGAACAGGTTATTAACGATGTGCTGGAATATACCGATCAGCTTGTTGTAGTAAATGACGGATCAACTGATAATACGGAAGAAATACTGAGAGAATTCAATCAGATTGATGTAATAACTTACCAAAAAAATAAAGGAAAAGGATATGCTTTAAGAAAAGGTTTCCGTTTTGCATGGAATAAAGGATATGAATATGCTATTACAATTGATTCTGACGGCCAGCATTTTGCCAGCGATTTGCCTGAATTTATTAAAGCCATAGATAAAAATCCCAATGCAATTATTATCGGAAACCGAAATATGGAACAAGATGGTATTCCGGGGAAAAGTAGTTTTGGAAACCGATTTTCAAACTTCTGGTTTAAATTCGAAACAGGTATAAAAATTTCTGACACTCAATCAGGTTATAGACTATATCCCTTGAAACCATTGAGTAAAATGATATTTTTCACCCGAAAATATGAATTTGAAATAGAAATAATTGTTCGTGCAGCATGGAAAGGCATTGATGTTAGCAATATTCCTATTCAAATTTATTATGCTCCGAAAGAAACCAGAGTTTCACATTTTCGTCCATTCAGGGATTTTTCAAGAGTTAGTATTTTAAATACTGTTTTGGTAATTTATGCTTTGCTCATTGTAAAACCTTTTGAATTTATTCGCAAGTTAAATAAGAAAAATATACAGGAATTTTTCCGTACACAAATAACTCAAAACAAAGAACCCAATATTAAAATTACTTTTGCAGTAATGCTGGGCTTATTCATGGGGGTTGCTCCTGTTTGGGGATACCAGATGCTTATTGCTTTTGCGTTGGCTCATATCTTAAAACTGAATAAAGTTATTGTTTTGGTAACTTCAAATATTAGTATTCCGCCAATGATTCCGATTATTATATTTGCCAGTTTTAAAACCGGTGGATTATTTATTGAAGCTAACAAACTTAACCTGAACTATAACCCTGGAATTAGCCTTGATTTAATCAAAGATAATTTGATTCAGTACATTGTTGGAAGTCTTGTTTTCGGAGTTACTTTAGCTGTAGCATTTGGAATTTTAACATATATTTTACTTCTGATTTTCAAAAAAAAACCTGTATTACAGGAAGAGCTTGTCAAGACTTATCAAGATTAATCACAAATTAGTATGTCAGGTATATTTAACGGTTTATACGAACTCTTTCGAAAATTTAAAATCACATTTATATTTTTGATCCTGATTATATTTGGTTTATCGGCATGGCTTGTAACTAAAATCAAATTTGAAGAAGATATTACAAGAATGCTCCCTTCTGATGAGAATATTCAGAGAATAAGCACGGTTTCGCAAAATATCAACTTTATGGATAAGTTGATTATAAACATTGCATTAAGTGATACCAGTCTTGCTTCCAATCCACAAAAGCTCATTGAGTTTGCCGATAAGCTAAATAACAAGCTAACAAAATATCAACCTGAGTTAATTAAAGATATTAACTATCAGGTATCAGAAAAAATCATGTATGATGTATATGATGTTTTCTTCGAAAATCTTCCTGTATTTCTTGAAGAAAAAGATTATAAAAAAATTGACAGCTTAATTCAGCAATCTTCTGTTGAGAATTCAGTTAAAAACAATTTTAAAACACTAATATCACCGGCAAGTATGGTTATGAAGAGATTTATAATGAAAGATCCGCTTCATTTTACTCCTATTATTCTTGAAAAATTAAACACTTTCCAGATTGGTGATAATTATAATATTTATAACAGCCGCATTTTCACAAAGGATAAAAAGAATCTGAATATTTTTGTTACATCGGCCTTTCCATCAGGAGAAACTCAAAAAAACGGAGAATTAGTTAAAATTCTTAATCGAACCATTGATAGCCTTGAAACTCAATTTAATCATGAAATAAATGCTCAATATTATGGTGCCGCTGCTGTAGCTGTCGGGAATGCTAATCGTATAAAAAAGGATATAAAACTTACGGTTACTATGGCATTAATTGTACTGTTGGTATTTATGAGTTTATTTTTCCGAAAGAAGAGTATTTTCCTTATTCTGTTTCTTCCAGCCATTTTTGGTGGTAGTTTATCCTTAGCAATTCTCTATCTGATTAAGGGCAGTATATCGGCTATTTCTCTGGCTATTGGTTCTGTGCTATTGGGAATAACAGTTGATTATTCATTACATCTATTTACACATTTCCGAACTGTTGGCGATGTAAAAAAGGTAATGAAAGATATTGCAACACCGGTATTAATGAGCACTCTGACAACTGCATCTGCATTTCTATGTTTATTATTTGTTAGTTCCAAGGCTCTTCAGGATTTAGGAATGTTTGCAGCCATAAGTGTTGTCGTTGCCGCACTATTTTCATTAATAGTCTTACCTCATTTTCTAAAGAAAAAAGATTACGAAAAGAATGCTCAAAGTCAGCAGAAATCAATAATTGATAAAATCACATCCTACCCTTACGAAAAAAACAAATACCTGATTTGGGGAATTATTGCTTTCACAATTCTTTCTATGTTTTTTTCAGGCAAAACTTCGTTCGACGGCGATATGGATAAAATGAGCTATCTATCGAAAGACTTAAAGGAAGCCGAAGATAACCTGAATAAAATTGCAAACGTTACGCTCAAATCTGTTTATCTGATTAGTACAGGAAATAATTTACAAGAAGCTTTAATAAACAGTGAAAAGGCTATTTCTGATCTTGAAAAACTAAAACAGGAAGGTATTATAAATCAATATACATCAGTTAGCAAAATTCTAATTTCTGATTCGCTTCAAAAAGAAAGAATCAAACGCTGGAATACTTTCTGGACTCCTGAAAAAATTGATCAATTGAAACTGAACCTTCAAACGTCAGGTAAAAAATATAAATTCAAATCCGATGCTTTTTCATCTTTTTATAATCTTTTCGAGAAAGAATTCAAGACTATAAATTCAGAAGAATTAGGAGATTTAAGGAAGCTGTTTTTAGATGAATATATAAGCGAAAACAAAGATATTACTACTGTTGTCAGTATTTTAAAAGCTGACGAATTGAACAAACCGTTTATTTACAAAACATTTGCTGATGAAAAAAATTTGGTAGTATTCGACAAAAAGTATATGACCGATAACCTGGTTCGTATATTAAAAGATGATTTTAATTTACTGGTTAAACTTTCTTTAATCATTGTTTTCTTAATCCTTCTGTTATCGTTCGGTAGAATTGAACTGGCGCTTCTAACTTTTATTCCAATGGTAATTTCGTGGATTTGGACCTTAGGAATAATGGGAATATTCGGAATCAAGTTTACTATTTTCAACATCATAATTTCAACCTTTATTTTTGGATTAGGAATTGATTATTCCATTTTCATTATGCGTGGAATGCTGCAAGAATACAAATATGGAGTTAAAAATCTTAATTCTTATAAAACCTCTATTTTCTTATCGGCAGTAACAACTATAACCGGAATTGGAGTCCTGATTTTTGCGAAGCATCCTGCTTTAAAATCAATGGCCTTGCTTTCAATAATCGGGATTTTATCGGTAATAATAATTTCCTATACTATTGAACCTGCATTATTCAAATTGTTTATTTTAAATCGTAAGAAGAAAGGTAAAATAGCTTTCTCGTTTCAAGAACTTCTGAACTCTATTATTGCCTGGAGCATATTTGTTGCAGGATCAATTTATATAACTTTTACAGGATTTATACTTAGTAAAGTATTTGGAATTAATAACAAAAGATTAAAACAATTTCTTAATTATTCAATGAGCTATTCTAGTAAGGCACTTTACTATGGAATGTTTAATATTCGTAAAAAGATAATAAATCCTAATAAAGAAAAGTTAAAAAAAACCTGCATTATTATTTGCAATCATCAATCACATCTTGATTTAATTTACAATATGTCCATTAGTCCCAAAATTATTATTTTAACAAATGATTGGGTTCAAAAAAGTAAAATTTACGGAAGTATTGTTCAAATGGCAGATTTTTATCCTTTTTCGGAGGGTTACGAAACACTAGTTCCTAAACTTAAGAAAAAGGTAAAAGAAGGATTCTCAATTTTAGTATATCCTGAAGGTACCCGGTCAGTTAATTACAAAATGAAACGTTTTCATAAGGGAGCATTTTATTTAGCAGAAAAACTTAATCTGGATATTTTACCAATTGTTATGCACAGCACAGGTTATTGTATGACCAAAGGCGATGATTTATTGGTAAAAAATGCAACTGTAACAGCTAAATATTTAGATCGAATTACTCCTGACAATAAAGATTACGGAGCAAACTATTCGGAAAGAGCTAAGAAAATAGGACGATATTTCAGGGAAGAGTACAATCAAATGAGATTGGAATTAGAAGGGACTAAATATTATCGTAATCAACTTATCAAAAACTACCTATACAAAAGCCCGGTTTTGGAATGGTACCTGAAAGTGAAACTCAAACTTGAGAATAATTATGAGTTATTTAATACTTTGGTCCCACGCAAAGGTATAATCTATGATATTGGATGTGGATATGGTTATTTATCATACATGCTTCATTTCGTTTCGGATGAAAGAATTATAACAGGAATAGATCATGATAGTGAAAAGATTTTGGTTGCAAATAATTGTCCGTCGAAAAATGAGAAGGTAAATTTCGAATGTGCCGATATTATAAAATATAAATTTAAACCTGCTGATGTATTTTTATTGAGTGATGTGTTACATTATATCCCTAAAAAAGATCAGGAAACTGTAATTACAAATTGCATCAATAACCTGAATGATAACGGAATGATTATTATTCGTGATGCTAATAGCAAATTAAAAGACCGTCATAAAGGAACAAAATTTACAGAATTATTCTCTACCAAAATTTTCGGATTTAACAAAACTGTTAGTGAGTCGAAAGAACTATATTTTATATCTTCAGATGATATCTTAGAGATATTCAAGAAACATAATATGGAAGTAGAAATTGTAGATCAGACAAAGCTTACATCTAATGTTGTTTATATTATAAGAAAGAAAAAAAATACTTAAAATGAATTAAGTTTTAAATGCATAAAATAGTAACTATAAGGTAAGTAATGAGTCAATGTCATTTAGTAGATTAATATTCACCCCTATTGTCCCCTCAAGGGGACACACTCTCTTAATTAATAAAAAATATTCTCCCTTGAGGGAGATACCCGAAGGGTAGAGGGTGAATTAACAGAACATTAGCTAAAAGATATTGTATAACTGATTTATAAACCATAGAAAGACAAAGAAATTTAATATGCCAAAATACGATGTTGTAATTATAGGTAGCGGATTAGGCGGTTTGCTTTGTGGTAATATACTTAGCAAAGAAGGTAAAAGTGTTTGTATCCTTGAAAAACAACATCAGTTTGGTGGGAATTTGCAAACTTTTAAGCGTGATGGAAAAATATTTGATACCGGAGTTCATTATGTTGGGGGATTATCTAAAGGACAAAATCTACATCAATACTTTAAATACACTGGAATTGTTGATAAACTAAAACTACAACGATTAAATCCGGATGCATTTGACAAAATCAACTTTGAAGGTAAAAACTATTCTTTCGCCCAGGGATTTGATAATTTTATTGAAACCCTGGCAAATGATTTTCCATCGGAAAAAAATGCGCTAAAGAAATACACAAAGAAAATAAAAGAAATTTGCAGTCATTTCCCTTTGTACAATCTAAGGCCGAATTTGGGATTAGATAATGAGCAGAAATATTACGAAAAAAGCATAGGTAATTTTATAAAATCAATTACTCCTAATAAAACTTTACAAAATGTTTTGGCAGGTAACAATATGCTTTATGCAGGAATTCCGGATAAAACCCCGATTGCAATTCATGCTTTAATAACAAATTCATTAATCGAAGGAGCATATCGATTCAAAGATGGTAGCCAACAAATTGCAAATTTATTAGTTGAATCTATAAAAAATAATGGCGGAACCTTAATGAATAACAGCGAAGTAAATAGTCTGGAAGTAAATCACGGCAAAGTTGAATCTGCTATTTTAAGTAATGGTGAAATAATTGAAGCTGATTATTTTATTTCAGCAATTCATCCTTCACTTACACTGAAAATGACCGATTCAAAATTGTTGCGTAAATCGTATCGCTCTCGAATAAATGATTTAGAAGAAAACATTTCTGTATTTGCAGTATATATTTCGTTCAAACCTAATAGTTTTAAATATCTTAATTATAACTATTACCATTTTAACGAAGATAGCGTTTGGAGTATCCCTAAATATAATCAGAGAAAATGGCCACAAGAATATTTGTTTTTAACACCATCATCTAGCAGTTCCGGAAAATTTACCGATACTGCAACCACAATGACGTATATGCAGTATGATGAAGTTAAACAATGGGAAAATTCGGGTATTGGTAATCGTGGTAATGATTATGAAGAATTCAAAAAGCAAAAAGCCGAAAAATTGATCAACCAAATTGATTTACAATTTCCAGGATTTAAAAATAGTATCAGTAATTATTATACTTCTACCCCACTTTCTTTGAAAGATTACACAGGAACCCGAAATGGTTCAATGTATGGAATTGTACACGATTGTAACAATCCCTTAAAAACAAATATATATCCAAAAACAAGAATTCCTAACTTACTGTTAAGTGGACAAAATATTAATATACATGGAGTTTTAGGAGTAACCATTGGTTCGATTTTTACCTGTACCGAAATGCTTGGAATGGAATATTTACTTGAAAAAATTAACAATGCATAGATTAAAAAAAATATTAAAAGCTTTACTAAAAACCTTAGTTATTCTGATTATTGTAATATTTGTTCTGATAGTTACTTTCAAACTTACAACCAAAATTAACCTACCCGACATAAGTAATCCTGAAGTAGAAAATTTACAAACTACAAAAGTCGATTCTAAGTTTCATTATATCAATAACAGTTGGTTACAAAAGAATGAATTCGGATTGTGGGAAATGTATATTGAAGGCGAAGCATACAAACGTGGAATTATTAACGGTAAACTTACCAAAGAACTTATATATAAACAGGAAAATGCTTTTGTTAATCAGATAAAAGTGATGATCCCGTCCGAATCATATTTAAAATTTCTGAAAACCTTTATTGCCTTTTTTAATCGAAATATTGATAAACATATAATTGAAGAATATCAAAATGAAATATATGGTATTTCTCAATCTGCATCTAATCAGTTTGATTTCATCGCACCAAATTATCATCGCATTTTAAACTATCACGCGGCTCATGATATTGGACATGCTTTACAAAATATGAATCTGGTAGCCTGTACTGCTTTTTCAGCTTGGGATTCCCGTTCTAAAGATAGTTCCTTAATTATTGGCCGCAATTTCGATTTTTATGTTGGTGATGAGTTTGCCGAAGATAAAATCATTATGTTTTGTAATCCTGAAAAAGGATATAAATTTATGATTGTAACCTGGGGTGGAATGATTGGTGCAACATCAGGAATGAACGATCAAGGATTAACAGTTACTTTAAATGCTGCTAAATCTGATATTCCGTTTGGTGCAGCCACTCCTGTTTCACTTGTAGCAAGAGAAATATTGCAATATGCATCAACTATTGACGAAGCATTTGAAATTGCTAAAAAACGAAAAACTTTTGTCTCAGAATCACTTTTTATTGGATCGGCAAAAGATAGAAAAACAGCTATCATAGAAAAATCACCTGATAATCAGGCTTTATTTGAAACCCACAATGATAACATTATTTGTAGCAATCATTTCCAGAGCGAGGAAATGCAAAAACCTGAAATAATAAATGCGAAAATTTGCGAATATGCAACAACATACCGTTTTAAGCGAGTTGAAGAACTTTTAAATCAAAACCATAAATTGAATGTAAATTCAGTGGCCAAAATATTACGCGACCAAAAAGGAATTAAGAATGAAGATATTGGCATGGGTAATGAGAAAGCTGTAAACCAACTAATAGCACACCATTCAATTATTTTCAAGCCCGAAGAATTAAAAGTTTGGATTTCAACATCACCTTTTCAGTTAGGTGAATTTATTTGTTATGATTTAAATAAAGTTTTTACCGAAGCCGGTAACATTAAGGAATCTAAAATAATTTATGAAAATGATTTAACAATTCCTGCCGATTCGTTCTTATACTCAAATAATTTTAAAAACTTTAATCGATTTAAAGACATAAGAACTCAGATACAAGCTGCCATAAAAACTAACACAAGAATTCCTGACGAAGATTATCTTTTTAATGAAATAATTGAACTAAACCCGCAATTCTTTGAAACATTCGTATATCTTGGTAATTATTTTAATCATTTTAATACAAGCGATAAAGCAATTTTAGCCTATAAAAAAGCTTTAACAAAAGAAATTCCTAATATTTATCAAAGAGAAAATATTTTGGAGAAACTTGAAAACAGTAGGCAGTAGACTGTGGCAGTAGGCAGATTCCAGTTTTCGAATTAAATAATTATTTGCAGAATAATTATTCTACCAATTATAATCAATCGGTGTTTCCATTGCTGTAATAAAAGAATAAATAAAATCTGTTATTTTTTCGTTTATTTCCTCATAAGCCAATCCTTTTCCCCTACCCAAAACATAATATTCCTCAAATGGTTTATTTTTATGGAATCCTGTTCCTCCTGAAACATCAAAAGCTATCCATCTGAAATTAGTAAACTCATATTTATATCGTCCATCTTTTATTTGAATTTTAACAGTATGCCATAAGGTAGGATATATATATCCTTTGGCAATTAATTCATTTTTATCATTATCGTCTAATATAATAACATCGTATTTTAATGCCAAGTATCTTTTAGCTCGTTTATACAATTTAACTTTTGATGTATTATTAGTTTGTACAACTTCCGAATAAATAATTTTCCCATTTTTAAATGGTAAATAATCAGATAATTCATTTTGTGCATTCAATGTGTTTGGCAAAATGAATACTAAAAGTAAAAAAGTAAAAGTTTTCATATGGTTACGTGTTAAGTTAATATTTAGATTAGTCATTGATTCCGTGTAGCTAACAAAAATAATACCAACACTCTCATTTTTATCAACTTTTAAGCAACAGTATAAATCAATTTTTAGATATTTTTAGAAATAACCAACAATGTTAGCCAGAACAATCTTTCCGTCGTATAATAATGTTCATTTTTCCCAGAATTTGAATATTTATTGTTGCCATTTGAAAAGCACATCCATATTTTAATAACTTTAAGGCTTCAAAATTGATGAATGATTATTGAATATTGATTATTATTTTAAAATACGAATAGTATAAATACACTAAATCTAAATGACTGAACAGGGATTCAATACAAAATATGACATAGCAATTATTGGCGCCGGAATTAGTGGATTAACAGCAGCTGCTATTGCAGGCAGATTTGGTTTAAAATGCTGTATTCTTGAAAAGGAACCAAAGGCCGGTGGATATTTAGCAGGTTTCAGCAAAGAGGGTTTTCATTTCGATACATCAATACATTGGTTAAATCAGTGTAATAAAAATGAAATGGCCGGTAGAATTTTTAATCTTATTGGTTCTGACAGTCCTAAAGTAAAAATAATACAAGATATTTACCGATTTAAAGGTAATACCTACGATTATTTACTTACCAACAATCCCAATAAACTTAAAGAAAAATTAATAACAGATTTCCCTCATGAGAAAAAGGGGATTGAAAAATTTTTTAATGCAGCTAAAAAAATTGGAGCAGGATCTTTAAAATATGCTAATCTTTTTAGAACAGATGAAAGCATGTCAGCCTTTGAAAAAGTCTTTTTCAAGTTAAAGCTATTAAATTTTGTTCTTCCTATTATTAAATATGTTTTTTATAGTGGTGAAAAAGGTGTTCCCAAAGGACTTAATAAATTTTTTAAAGATAAAGATCTACATAAATTATATAGTTCAGAAAAAGATCTACTATCCTGCTTATTCCCAATCGCATGGGCATACAATGATGGTTATCAAATTCCGGAAAAAGGCGGAGCAAAAGTTTTTATACAATGGTTAACACATGTAAATAAATATCATGAAAATAATTTGATTTTTAATGCCGAAGTAAAAAGACTTGAAATTAATAATAGATCGTGTGAAAGTGTCGTTTTTCAACAAAAAGGAAAAGAATATAAAATAAAAAGTAAGTATGTGATTTCAACAAACGATATTGAAACCTTATATACTAAAATACTTCCTGAAAATACTGTATCACAAAAACTTAAAAACAAAATAAATAATGCTGTTTTATACAGTTCCGCATTTACCGTTTCTATTGCTTTAGATTGCCCTACCGAAAATTTAGGAATTAATCAGGAATTAATAATTATAACCAAAGAAGGAATCAAAAGAAATGATCACGACTGTGGTGACCCTTTAATAAGTGATATTAATATTTTATCGCCGTCGGCAAGAGATAAATCGCTTACCCCGGAAGGAAAAGGAATACTTACTATATTAATTCCTGCATATTTTGATTATAAAGATTATTGGCAAACAGAAAAAGATGAAAACGGGAATTATATTCGCGGAGAGAAATATAAAAAGCTAAAAACGGAAGTAGCTGAAATACTTATTCAGCGTGTAGAAAAGGAATTATCGATTGATATTAAGAAGCACATAATGTTTTATGATATTTCAACTCCAATAACATATTGGCGATACACAGGAAATAAAAACGGCACAATGATGGGCGCACGACCCGGAAAAGAAAATATGCAGGCAGGTATTGCTCATCATCAAACTCCTGTTAAAAATTTAATTTTAGGCGGGCACTGGGCCGACTTGGGTGGTGGTGTTCCAATCGCTGTAAAAGCAGCAATTAACGCTGTACTTTTAGTTCTTAAAAAAGAAAACAAAGAATCTTTTAACTTGCTGGCAAATTATATGGATGGTAAAATTGATGTTGACAACTTAAATGCCTCATCTCTTGTAAAAAATTACGATAATTCGTGGGTTAATTAATTATTAGTTGCTCCTAATTTTAATATCTACCTTTTCATTTAAATTATTTATCTGCAATTCATTTAACTCCTGAGAATTAAATGAATATAAATTTTCACAATTCGTATTTAAAATTTTCGTTGAATTAAATTCCTGCAAATAATAATTCCCAAACAAAGAGCCTGCCATCTCCCGAATATCATGAACAGAATGAACTGGTTTTACCAATGTTGTTCTAAACTCAAATTTTATATCAGATTGTTTAATATGTTGAATTGATTCAAATATTCGCTCTAATTGAATAAACGAAAACTGCTCTCCAACAATTTCCCGGTATTTGCTAATTTTCAATGGGGATTTAATATCCATAGCAACAAAATCAAGCAAACCGTTCTTTATTAGATTATTAAGCATTTCAGGATTTGTACCATTAGTATCTAATTTAACCGATAAACCTAAAAGCTTTATTTGTTTTATATAATTTGGTAAATCACTATGTAATGTTGGTTCACCACCGGTAATAACAACAGCATCCAGCAAATCTTTATTCTTATCTAAATATTCGAGAACTTCATTATTATCTATATATAAATTTTCCTGAATTAATTCCGGTAAAACCAGTTCGGGATTATGGCAATAAAAGCATCTGAAATTACAACCCGAAGTAAAAATTACAGATGCTATATTGCCTGGAAAATCAATTAAACTTTGTTTTAGGAAACCGCCAACCCTCATCAGTATATAATATTGTACCTAACTTAATAAATGTATCACAAATATTTAAAAAAGCTCTTGTCTGTCTCGCTAATCATTTCAGCCATGGGCTGTCACGCTAATTCTTCTATTTCGATTCGAACAATTTTATAGCCTTTTAAACTTTCATTTGCTGCCAAAACAACTCCTATAAATACTGTTAACATACCGGTTAAAAAGAATATCAATATTAAAACCTCAACTTCATCAGATTGTGTGTATAGATTTATTCCAATACATAATGATGAAATTATAAAACAAGCAACAGCAAATGAATAAGCAAAAACAGCATTTCTCACAATTCTAACTCGCTCATTTAACCTGTCAATTTGTACTCTTATTATATTTTCTCTTCTTATATCATTTTCCATTCGCTTATCCAAATAAAGTATTTTGCGCTTTTCGTCATTTAATAAACGAATCCTGTTCACAACAATTGAATATTTATTATTCATTCCAAGAATTAATAAACCACATGCCGAAATCATTATACCCGGTGCCAACATGGCCTGAATTACTTTTACAATTGAATATTCCATAACAATTTGATTTATTATTGATTATTGAGTCTAGTTTAAAAAGGTGCTAAGCGGCTAATTTTATAATCCCGATGCTTCGGGACAAAATTAGCAATCTCATTATCAGTCTGTTAACAAATCCGCTAAGCACCTAAGTGCAGGAATTTCGTTCTTTTCTAAATTATTATTTTCGATTTTCTTATCAAATAGTTTTCGATCATTAAACTCAGCCACTTTTCCTTCATTCCACTGATTAACAGGACGTAAATAACCTACAATTCGTGAATAAACTATACATTCCTGTTCTTTGCCTTTTTCCTTACATTTTGGACAAATAGCATACTCCCCGTATAAATATCCATGTTCGGGGCAAATACTAAAAGTCGGAGTAAGCGTAATATAAGGTAACTTAAAATTATGAGTTATTTTCTTTATCAACTGCTTAACCGATTCAACAGGTAACTGCTTTTCGCCCAGGAAAGTATGAAATACCGTTCCACCGGTATATTTAGTTTGTAAATTATCTTGTAACCTTAAAGCTTCGAATAAATCATCAGTAAAATTTACAGGTAATTGCGTTGAATTTGTATAATATGGCTCAGCTCCTTTCTTAACAGCACTTTCATTGGCAACTATAATATCAGGATATTGCATCTTATCAATTCTGGCTAAACGATAAGTAGTTCCTTCAGCTGGTGTTGCTTCAAGGTTATAAATATGCTCGGTTTCTTCCTGAAACTCTTCAAGTTTCTTACGCATAAAATCCATTACTTTTAAGCTAAAAGCATATCCTTTTTCTTGCCCAATTCCTGAACCTAAAAAGTTCATGCAACATTCATTCATCCCAATAATCCCGATGGTAGAAAAATGATTGTCCCAATACCCGCCATTTTTTTTGTAAAGATTTCTTAAATAAAATTTAGAATACGGATATAAACCCTGATCTGTCAATCTCTCGATTACTTTACGTTTAATCTCTAAGCTGTTTTTTGCCAATTCCATTAATCGGATAAGTCTTTGAAAAAATTCTTCTTCATTTCCTGATTCATATCCTAACTTGGGTAAATTAATAGTTACAACACCTATTGAACCTGTAAGTGGATTTGCACCAAACAATCCTCCACCCCTGCTTTTTAGTTCTCTTTTATCCAGTCTTAAACGGCAACACATACTTCTAACATCATCTGGACTCATATCGGAGTTTACAAAGTTCGAAAAATAAGGAATTCCATATTTCGATGCCATCTCCCAAATTTTATCATATTTAGGATTATCCCACTCAAAATCTTTGGTAATATTGTATGTTGGTATTGGAAATGAAAAAACACTTCCATTAGCATCACCTTCCAGCATTACTTCGGCAAATGCTTTATTGAATATATCCATTTCATGCTGAAAATTGCCATATGTTTCTTTCAAAACCTTACCTCCAACAATTACAGGTTGATTTTTTAATAACTTAGGAACTTTTAAATCTATGGTAACATTTGTAAATGGTGTTTGAAAACCTACACGAGTAGGTACATTAATATTAAAGAAAAACTCTTGTAAACATTGTTTTACCTGATTAAAGTCTATGTTATCGTAACGAATAAATGGTGCTAAATAAGTATCGAAACTTGAAAATGCTTGTGCTCCGGCAGCCTCACCTTGCATAGTATAAAAGAAATTAACAATTTGTCCTAAAGCTGTTCTTAAATGCTTGGGTGGCGTACTTTGAGTTTTACCTTCAACACCACTAAATCCTGTCAATAATAAATCTTCTAAATCCCATCCAACACAATAAACACTAACAAAGCCTAAATCGTGAATATGAAAACTTCCTTTTTTATGCGTTTCTGCAATTTCGTTAGGATAAATCTGATTTAACCAATACTGAGAACTTAAAATTGTTGAAACATGTTGATTTAATCCTTGCAACGAATAAGTAGAATTTGCACTTTCTTTAATTCTCCAATCATTTAAAGAAATATAATTCTCAATAATATCAATGTTAGAAAATATCTCCTTTGTATCACGAATATTCTGATGTTGATACCTGTAAATAATATAAGCTTTAGCCTCTTCAAAATACTGATTATTAAACAATATTTTCTCGACCAGATCCTGAATCATTTCAACTGTTGGTATATTCTTTTGATTAAAATCAATTTTCTCAGTAAGCTGCTGAGTTATCTTACTTGCTTCTTCTCGATTAGGCTTACCAACTGCTCTAAATGCTCTGAAAATTGCAAATGATATTTTCTCAGAGTCAAACGGAACAATACGTCCATCACGTTTAATAATTGATTTTTGTTCTAAAGCTGCATTCATCTTTATAAATATTAATGAGTTAATAATACAGCTTCGGATATTGAAAAAGGTAGGTATTTTATTCGACCTGCCCTTGCTCTTCACCCGAAAGCTACAAGTTATGTATTGGTAGGTCTTCTGGCTTGTTCTGTGTTTAGCAACCTTCCCATCCGCCAGTTGGCGGACAGTGGTGTTTTGCTAAACTGCAATACGAACGTACAGCTGCGGGGACAGCTCCTGATTTTAACAGGATTCCCTTTTAATTCCCTTATTATTTATAGGAAACCAATAAACTGCTACAATTTTATACACATTTATATTGGTAATGAAATTGAGTTTTAAACATTCATGTTTTATTTTTTACGTAAATCACTTAACGTTGCTAATGTTTACGGTTGTTAATAACATTTACTAATTTGGAAAAAGAATAAAAAAATATCTTATTTTTGCCAACCTTACAAAACTATATACACATGAAAACCTCTAAAATAATTCAGGGACTCATCATTATTCTTTTATTACAGTCATGCGCAAGTAGCTTAAACACCACAAAACTATCAGAAGATGGTGAAGCTGCCTATCAGGCTGGTAATTATGAAGCTGCTCTTATTGCATGGGAGCAAATTATTGAAAGTCGTGAAAGTAAAGGCAAAAAAGCCAAGGCTCCTGTTTATGTTGGCGGTGGGAAATCAGCCCTGGAATTGGGGCAAAATGACAAAGCCAGAAAATATCTTGAGACAGCCAGAGAGATAGGATTTTCATCTCCTGAAATGTATGTATCGCTTGCCAAAGTTTATAAAAACATTGATAATTTATCAAAAGAAATAACCGTACTGGAAACCTACCATGAAAAATATCCACAAGGAGAAAAAATAAATGCCATCAACACCCGATTGTTTGAAACCTATGTGGAAAGCGAAAACTGGGATTTGGCAATTGATCTATGGCCGGAAATTGAAACGCAGGCTCAATCTAATACCGGCCTGCTTGCAGGATATCTGATCGTTAACAAGAATATGGAAAATACAACAGTCTGTGACAAGCTTGCCCGGCAAATCTTAAAACTGGAAGCATCCAATGTAACAGCTCTGGAATGGTATGCCGAAAAATATTTCTGGAAAGCAGAGAATCTTTACGTATCAGAAATGAAAGCTTATAAAAACAAGAGAACCTCCAGTCAGTATAAAAAACTACTTAAAGCATTAGACGAAGTATGGCCTAACTTTAGAAAATCGCGCGATTATTTCCTGAAGTTATATAAAATTGAACCCAAAAAAGAATACGCAAAATATCTGGGTAAAATATATACCCGCTTTGACAATAAACAAAAGGCAAATTATTATAATAAAAAGGCAAAGTAGTTGCTGGTTTCAAGTTTCATCCCGAAAGCTTTCGGGACAGGTTTCAGGTTTCAGGTTTTAGGTTTTGGAAAGCAGGATGCAATACTTAAGGTAAGCTCTAATAATTCATTTATCATTTATCATTTATCACTTTTCTCTAATCATCTTGCATAATTATGGTTTAAGATGTTAACTTTGCAACTTGCTAAAATTGTAGAACATGAATATATTTCCGGAAGATATTGACCGACGATCTAAAGAAGAAATTAAAACTTACCAGGAAGAAAAATTACAAGAACTTTTACAATATGTAAATAAAAATTCAAAGTTTTATTCTGAACTTTTTAAAGAGCATAATATTAATATTAATGATATTAAAACATTAGAAGATCTTCAGAAGATTCCTTTTACAACCAAAGATGATCTTTACGAACAAAACGATGATTTTATTTGTGTTGATCGCCGTAAAATTGTGGATTACATTACCACATCAGGAACGATGGGAGATCCGGTTACATTTGCAATGACAGGTGCTGACCTGGAACGATTAGCTTATAACGAATATATCTCGTTTAAATGTTCTGATGGAACTCCGGATGATATTTACCAGTTAATGGTAACACTTGACCGGCGATTTATGGCGGGTTTAGCATATTTCTTAGGAATTAAGAAAATGGGTGCAGGAATGGTACGTGTTGGAAACGGTATGATTGAACTGCAATGGGATACTATTCGCAGAATTAAACCTAATGCTCTTATCGCTGTACCTTCGTTCATCCTAAAATTAATTGAATACGCCGAAGCAAACGGAATTGATTATAAAAATTCAAGTATTGAAAAAGCCATTTGTATTGGCGAAGCATTACGAAATTCAGATTTTACACTTAATACACTTGGTCAGCGAATAAAAGATAAGTGGGATATTAAATTATATTCGACTTTTGCATCAACAGAAATGGGTGCTGCTTTTGCCGATTGTGGAAATGAAAATGGAGGTCATCATCATCCGGAATTATTAATAGTGGAATTTGTAGATGAATATAACAATCCTGTTGCTGAAGGCGAAGCCGGAGAGTTAGTTATTACAACACTTGGCGTGGAAGGAATGCCTTTAATTCGTTTTAAAACCGGCGATGTAGTTGAGCATTTTACAGAAGCTTGTGTTTGTGGAAGAAACTCAATGCGACTAGGCCCTGTAATTGGCAGGAAAAACGAAATGATTAAATATAAAGGAACCACACTTTACCCGCCTGCATTATACGATATTTTAAATGATATGGAATTCGTTGAAAACTATATTATTGAAGTATCAACAAGCCAGATTGGAACAGACGATATACTTATTAGAATTGCTACCAATGGACATAGACCAGATAACTTCGAGAAATTAATAAAAGATCATTTCAGGGCAAAATTAAGAGTTGCTCCTACTATTCAATTTGAATCAAAAGAATCAATAAACAAAGTAAAATTTCCGGAACTGAAACGCAAGCCTGTTGTATTTATTGATAAGAGAAAAAAGTAGTTTTTGAGTTCCTAGCCTGCCTGTCGGCAGACAGGTTTCAGGTTACTTGTAAGAATAATAACCAACTTCTTGTAGTTTTAACATATTTATATGACTTCGATAGTTATCAGTCGTACTTTTACTATAACGTTTTAACTCCAATATATTGATTTGAAATAAATTACTTAAATTAACATACCAATTTATATATTAAAATGTAGCTTTTATCTATATTTGTTATAACAACAAGTTGGGCTTAATTTGAATTAATGCAATAGACAATGAAACTTAGAATTATAATAATCTCAATAATAGTCTTTCTATTGATTTTCTTAGTCTGGAATTATGCAGATTTATTAATGATATACAAATTTGGAGAATTCAAGGATAATAAATCGTTTGGTGATATTTTTAATGCATTAAGTTCTTTATTTACAGCATTTGCATTTGCAGGTTTAATAGTTACAATAATTATTCAAAGGCTAGACTTTAATGAACAAAGAAAGATAAATAATATTCAAAATTTTGAGAATAGCTTCTTTAGATTATTAGAACAGCACCACAGGATTATTGATTCATTTGTTATTGAACCGAAGCCAAATAAAGATGATGATGAAATTAAACCATTCACTGAAGAACGTAAAAAAATAATTCAGTTAGAAGCGTTTGATTTTTTAGCAAAAGATTTTAAACACAGATATAAAAAAGTTAGGGAGATAAGATTTCCCGCAGATAAATCAATTCAAAATGTATTTATCTATGCTTTTTTACATCATACTTTTGGCAAATATGGATATATGTTAGGACATTATTTTAGGAATCTATATCATATAGTTAAGTATATAGAAGAAGATAAATCATTAAAAACTTTTGAATTAAAATATAAATATGCAAAAATATTAAGAGCACAACTATCAGCACCAGAGATTTTATTGATTGCACTTAATGGTTTGACATACTATGGAGAAGCATTTAAACCATTAATAGAAAAATACAGATTACTAAAGAATATGAATCTTACATATGAGATGGTTGATATATTATGGTTAACAGAAAAATATCCTCATATAATAAAAAGCGTTTTAATTGAAAATCATATTTTTTATAACGGAACTAAATTCGAAATTGAAGCAAAAAAAATTATTGAGGAAGATAAATACTTTGATAAATATAAAGAAATGAAAGAAAACTAAGCCTAACAAAAAATATAGTGCATTTGGCAGATAGTACTAAAAATGAAGATAATAGCAATAAACAAACATAGTAGTAACTTGAAAATTTGGAGCGTTGAAATGCCAAACGCACCATATTCAAACCGTTGTATGTAAATGAAAAAGAATATTATGAACTCAAACAGAAAAATTGTAATTGCTCCTTTAACTAACACAATGAATGAAATAAATAAGTTATGGAATATGACATCATAAATCGCTTCAAACTCCTTACTAAAATATCAGAATCCCTTGAAGAAAAACTATCTGCTTTTATTACTATCAAAAATATTAACAAAGGCGATAATTTTATACATTCAGGTCAATATCCTAAAAATCTCGCATATGTAAAAAACGGGTTATTTAGGGACTATTATACAAATA
>JAIORB010000046.1 GCA_021108325.1 Bacteroidales bacterium
AGATTTATTGACGGGAATTATAAAATGAAATCAATTTATAAAATATAAAAAAAGGAATCTCAATTGAGATTCCTTCTCATTTTATCAAAAAACACAAATTATTTAAAAGCTTTTTTTACTAAGAATGCTCCCAGAGATTTTCCACATTTTGCATAAGATTCCTGAATTCTATAACCGGCATCGTAATCATTACCCATACCACGACCGGGAATATTTGTTATTGTAATAACAGCAAGAATATTCTCGGTATTAGCTGTTTCAACAAATTTAACTTCAACATTAATCATTGCATCTTTTTTCACAATACCAATGTTAAATCCTGGTTCAGTAAAAGTAGTTTTTAAAATTAGAGTATATAATGCATCACTATTTGTCTGGTCAAAATTACAATTTGCTTTTTTTGTATAATTATTTAAAAGTTCTTCAAATTTTGGATGATATCTACCTTCTCTGTCGGCTTCCCAGTTATCTTTCCATGTATCACCTCTTCCTGCTTCAGCTTCATTATATTCAGCTACTTTTTTATTAACATAATCTTCTTCCTTATCAAATTTTCCTACAGCCATTTCGCTGTAATCATATTCAAGTAATATGGTGGCTTGTCCTGTCAGAAAACTTAGGTCGCCATTAGTTACTTTAATTTTTTGTGCTTGAATTGCAGTTACACTTAATACTAAAATTGCAGCTACAATAGTTTTTAAAATTTTCATAGTTTTTAGTTTTAATAATTGATTTTAATTTTAAATATAGTTAATTACTAATGCATAAATTCCATGTATGAAAGCAGTGAAGAATAATATTATCCCAAGTGTTTTATGTAATTTGTATTTTACCTTAATTATACGTAAACCACTTAAAAGTTGGAATAATATAAGTATAAGATTAATTATTCCAAGCCATAAAATTATATTAATTCCGAAGATCATAGCTTTCTTATTATTCTACAACTACAGTTACTTTATCTTCACCTTTTGAACCATGCTTGTTACAGTTTCCTTCTACAACAATTTCGAGGTTTGATTCTGCTTTAATTTTAAACTCTAAAGTAAAGTTTTGAGTTTCAGGTAAATTTTCTTTCGAATATTCCCATTTTTTATATTCTTCACCATTTACTTTTACCAAAACCCAATCGGTATAATGTCCTTTGGTGTTACCCATATGGGTGACTTCAATCTTAATAGTTATTTCTGTACCTTTTTCAGCTTTTTCAGGGGCAACTACTTTTACTGTTGTTTTATTAGCAAAAGCACTAACAGAGAAAAGTAGAAAAATAAATAGTGATAAAATACAAGTAATAACATGTTTATGTTTCATAATAAATTTCTCCTGTTTTAATGATAAGCTAAATTAATAAAAAAAGGGAAATTATAAAATAATTAAGAGTTAAGATGCAAGATACAAAAAAATAAGGATACAGGATACAGTTGGCAGTTAATTCGTTAATTAGTAAACTGGTAATTTATTAGTAAATAATGTTTAATTCAGTCAACCATATTCAGGCATTGACAATTTGAAACTTTGAACTTGAAACCTTAAACTATATTACATCAGTTCCCTTTTTAATAAGCCATAATTTCCCAACGTTTTCGTAAAACTTTTCAAGTGGGAGTTTCGTTTTTAAAACGCTATTAAAAAAGTTATATTTTGATAGGTCGAAATCAATAATTTGATCTTTTGTTTCTTCGTAATATGGAGTGCCGGGCATTGGAGTGAGAATGGTATAACCGGCATAAGTTACTTTATGCGAATTTGTATAATCAGATAATGCATTAAAATCAGATTCATCATAGTCGTTTGGTATAACATAATTACCTCGTAACATAATATCATTTTGATGAAAGATATCAATGGCTTCATGAATCAATTTTGCTCCAGAACTTTTATTATATTTTTTAAGCTCCTCTTCGCGGAAAGACTCAAATCCACATATTACAACTTTCAAACCTCCTTTAGCAAGTTTTTCAATTAGTTTAGGATATTTAACGGCTGTATCGGTTCTGATATCCATTACAAAGGTCTTTTTTATCCCTTCCTGGTTAATTCGATCGAAAAGTTTGTCTATGATTTTAGTGTCAACTATGGTATTAGCATCTGCAAAACGAACAATAGGGTAATCATCAATTTGTTTTAACTCGTCAATTATACTTTCAACATCGCGTTTTAAATACTTACCATCATATTGACACCAGATAGCACAAAATGTACATTTATAAGGGCATCCAAGAGATGTAAAAAGATAAGTTGAAGGATAAGGATTATTTCCGACTTTATATGTTTCTTTCCATCTTTCAAGGTGTTTTCGATTTGGGAACAGGAAATCTTCTTTAGCCGAATTGTAATCAATTATTTTGTTTTTTGATTTTATTAATACTCCATTTTTATTTATAATTATTCCGGGAATATTTTCAAATGGGATATTTTTCTCTTTTGCAGTAATAACTTGTTTAAAGGTATGAGCTGATTGCCCCGGTAAAATTAAATTGACCGATGGATCAGTAAAATCATTAGTAGAGAGTGTTGCATGTAAACCTCCGACAACAGTTAAAATCTCCGGATTATATTCTTTAACGGCCTGAAGAATTTCAATAGCATAATAAAATTCAGAAGCTATTGTTGTGGTTCCTACAACATCTGGTTTGTGCTCGTTGAGCAACTTTAAAACAAGTTCTTTTAATGGAGGCGTGGTTTCCGGATGAAGGTCGTATTCACCTTTTGTGTCGAATACAAAAACATCATGATCTTTTACCGCTTCGGCAACTGTAAGTAAACCAAGAGGTGGCCCGATTAATTTTTTGTGAATATATTTTTTAGCTACTGCAGGTGCAGACTCAAGAATCATATTATGTGGCGATCGGGGAGTATTTATTAAAAGTATTTTCATGTATGTAATCTAAAAATCGCTGTTTGCGAAGATAACAAAAGATTCTATATAATTTAAAAAAGAAAGTCGTTCACAATATTTATGAACGACTCAGTATTATAATTACATATAATCTAAAGTTTTACAAAGCCATAAGCTTTTCTAAATCTAAAATCAATAACTAATTCTCCATTTTTATTAATATAACCCCATTTGCCATTACTAAGTACAGCGGCTAAACCATTATTAAAGTCTTCTACTTTTTCGTATTGAGCTGAAATTACTATCTTCCCGGATTTATCAATAAAACCCCATCTGCCATTTTGTATAATGCGAGCATATCCATCAGAAAAACTGTATTTTATTTCATAACTTGCATTTTTCCCAATCTCTTGCCCGGATGTATTGATATAAAAGAAGCCACTATTATCTTTAACTAAAGCCATACCATCTTTAAATTCTTTAGCAAAATCATATTTAGCATTAACCAAATATCCTCCGGTTTTATTAATATATCCCCAAAGTTTTCCAACTTGAACCGGAGCGAATCCATTATTAAAATCTCCAACATCTTCGAACTGGGGTTGAATAACCAGTTGTCCTTTTGTATTAATAAATCCGAATAGTTTATTTTTAATTACAAAAGCCATACCATCCGAAAAATCTTTCAATATTCTATATTGACCTTCATTTATTGGAAAAGTGTTTTTTTCTGAATTTATAAAAATCCAACCAGCATCATTTTTAACTTTTGCCACACCACTTTCAAAATTTTTAGTGTCTTTAAACCGGGGTTCAATAAAATAATTTCCTTTTGTATCGATAAAACCCCATAAACTGCGAGATCTGACTGCAGCAACGCCATTTTTAAAATCACTTGCTTCTGTAAACTGAGGTTGAATAATTATTTTGCCAGATGTGTTAATATATCCCCAAAGATTATTTTGCTCTATTCGTGCAAATCCTTCAGAAAAGCTATATCGTGTGATATAATTACTGGTGCTGTTAATAATTATACCTTCTTTATTTATATAGTACCAATCGCTAAGATTTTTAATAAGACCCATTCCCGAAGAGAAATCTTTTGCAGCATTATACATAGGTGGTACAATGAAATTTCCATTTTCATCAATATATCCCCAAAATTCTTTGTCCAAAACAGCAGCAACATAATTTTGTGCAATAGTTATATTATGTATAAAAAAAGTAATTGATAATAAAAGGATAATTTTTTTCATGACAGTATAGAGTTTAAAATTTTAGGTAATTGATATTTCAAAGATAATGCCAATTTCTGACCGATCATTACAAATTTATAAATTCAACAGCTTAATTACAAAACATTATGTTTTAGAAATAATTAGAATTGTATTCGATAGCTTGCCATTGGATACAATGCCATTTCGTAATTATGATATATTTCGCCTGTTAATGGATCAATTCTATGTTCATAAACGCTTGTGTAATTCGTTCTGTATTGCAAGTCCATGGCAATCTCAACATTATATTTGGGTTTATTTCTTTTTATTCCAAGTCTTAAATTAATACGAAAGTAATCTTCTTGTCTAACTTCATAAGCATTATCCCAGTCAAGTACTTCAGTACCTTGCGAAATAGTTTCTTCAACATCATAAGGCACATATGGTCTTCCTCCTGCATATGTTGTTCTTAATCCAATCGAAAAAGCATTGTTCTTTTTAAAAGGTATTTCATATCCTCCTAAAACATTTATGGCATAATTACCATTAAATGCAGTGTTTCTTTTTATTCCGTCATATCCTTTATAATTTGATTCATATAAAGATGTAGTTATTAGAAAATAAAAATTATTTTTTAAAAATCTTTCCAGAGTAAATTCAATACCATAATTTTCTCCAGTGCCATTATTTGTTAAACTATCGATTCGTTCAATAAAATATTCGGCGCCAAAATTAAGGACAGAGTATTCAGGCAGGCTTTCTTTAACAGGTACATCGTATAAATGTTGGTAATAAGTTTCAACTTTTAATCGCAGTATATCACTAAATAAATGATCAAAACCTAAAATAAGTTGATGGCTTTTTGAGAAATCAAGATTCTTATTTGTAAAAACTATATTTCCATTATCGAGTTGAGTTTGTGTATAATAAATAATTCTAAGTTGAGTTTGGCTGTGTAATCCATAACCAATCTTGAATGAGTTTTTTTCATTTAAATTCCAATTGAAACCCATTCGTGGTTCTAATGAATAGGTATTATTCATATCAAGATACTGAGAATGTAAGCCTAAATATAGTTCTAAATTGTTAGTGAATTTATGTTTGAACTGAGTATATAACTGAAATAAATTAAACTCTTCACTAACATCAGTATTGACCTCAAACTGTCCATTAGTAACCATACTATCTGCAAAATTCACGAAGTATCTGTCTGCTATTAAACCATAGCTAAATGTGTTTCTGCTGTTGATTTTTGTATTTACATGAGTTGTAATACTTGTTTTTACTTCCGATGATTTTTCTCTAGCCCAATTACCTGGGTTAGGATCCCAAATACTTAGAGTATCAATTTTTGTTGTTACCTTGGAACCATAAAGAGATATGGCGGTTTGTAATCTGGTTTTTGTGCCAAAAAAATGAACATATGAAAGTGCTAATGTTCCAATATCCGATCCATTACTCAAATCTTCGCCCCAGCTTTCAAAGGTCCAATCATTTTGATCATCATTAGAATCAAACATTTCAATATAGCTTTTACCACCCATACCAACAAAACTTATTTTCCCTTTTTTCATTGGGAAATTGAGTTTAAATGTTAAGTCTTGGTATTTGGTGGTTTCAACTTCGGCACCAAGTAAATCTATAATATCTACAAGCGAATATCTATATGCTATTAAATACGAAGCATTAGTATTTTTAGAAAAAGGCCCTTCAGTCCCAAATTCTAAACCATTATAGCCAAATTCTGCCCAATATTCTCTTTTTTCATTATTTCCTGTGCGCATTTTTAAATCAAATACTCCAGCTAAAGCGTTTCCATATTCAGCTGGGAAAGCTCCGGTTAAAAAATCAGAATTAGTAAGCAAATTGTTATTTAATATGGTAATAGGCCCTCCGGTTGTTCCTGATGCTGCAAAATGATTTGGATTAGGAATTTCTATTCCATCGAGTCTCCACAATAATCCTGTTGAAGAATTACCCCTAATAATTATATCATTTCTGTTATCGCGCACAGACATTACTCCGGCATAATTTGCAGCCATTCTTGCCGGATCACCATAACTTCCGGGATATCTATTGGTTTCGTCAACAGTAAAAGATCGGGCACTTATGGTAGCCATTTTATTTAAAGGCTTATCTTTCTGGATCGTTGCTTTTATAACAACTTCGTCAATTTCAGTTACAGATTCTTCTAATTCAATTTTTATAATCTTCTCTTTAGCAGAACTTATGATTATATTATCAATTATTTGTGTTTTGTAACCAATGTAACTTGCTTGTATGGTTTGTCGTCCTATTAATACTTCTTCGAATCTAAAATAACCTTTTTCATTACTAATTGTTCCTTGTTGAGGGTCAGTATTCGGTAAAATGATATTAACACCAGACAAAGGTATTTGAGTTTCTCTATCAATAACAATACCTCTTAAGGTTTGTTTTAGATTCGCTTGAGAATAGCCTGTCTCAGCAAGTAAAATCAATAAGGAAAGAGTTAATATATATTTTAGCTTCATTAATTTTGGATTCAGTTTTTCAAGAAAAACAAAGATAATAGAATTATTGATTATTTTTTATCGAGAATCCAGCCTGTTCAATAATGTCTTCTAATTGTACAAATTTTCCGTGTGAATATGCTATTAAATCTTGATGTTGCATATTAACTCTTTGATATTGATTTCGCTTTCATATCACAAATGGTGTTCTCAAAATGATCAGAATGTGCTTTAACCCACTCAAACTCCAAATATTTACCTTTAATTAACTTATCAATTTTTCTCCATTCTGTAATATTTTTTGCTTTTGTACCATTGGCTGTATAGAATTTATTCATTTTCCATATATGAAGCCATCCGGTGATACCTTTTATTACATACTGACTATCAGTTGTTACTCTGATTCTATTTTCGTTTTTCAAATATTCTAAACCTCGTATTACGGCTAAAAGTTCAATTAAATTATTTCCCTTTCTTGTGGTTTTTATTTGATTTATGAAATATTCACCTTGTATTGTTTTAATTAAAACTGCAAAACCACCCACGTTCTTTTCATGATTAAAAGAACCATCAGTGAATAACTCCGGGATGTTGTTAGTTTTGGTATTGGTTCTTTTTACTATGAATTTATTATTGGTATTATCCAGCACTGTAATTTTAGTTCGATCATAAAAATCAACATCTGGTAAACCGTCGTGAAGAATAAAGTTAAGCTGGAAACCTTTGTAATAGCTTTCAACTCTTTTATTGTGTAATATTTTTCGTAACTGAAATTCTTTTAGTTTAATAAATTGTGTTAACTTATTGGTATCTAAATATTTTAATTCTTTGGTTTTGGGCGAGAAGCGAATTTTGCACTCCGACTTATCATAAATAATTAAGATAGTATAAAAGCCATCCTTATCATCTATAATGTTCATTTTTAGCTGAAAGTATTCCATACATTCAGAGTGTCTTTTAATTTATTTGAAAGGAGTATAATTAGTATTTGTAGACTAAAAAACCGGCTTTTGCCGGTTTAAATATTTTATTCAAATGTTTCAACACATTGGTCAATACTATCGTGTATATCAAATACATTATGTAACTGAAGTAACTTTACTAACTCCATTACTTCAGGAGACATATTACAAAGCTTGAACTGGCTATCGTTATTTTTTGCATTCCTTAAAATAGAAAGCAAAGCACCAAAACCAGAACTGTCAACATATTCAACACCCTCAAGGTTTAGAATAAGCTTGGTATTTGCATTTGTTAAATATTGAGCAACCTCTTCTTTTAAAGACTGAGCAATTAAGATATTTAGTTTGCTTATATTATCAAATGATAGTATCTCAATTCCGTTGTTCGATTCATGTTTTAACATATATTCCGGTTTTAAGGTTAATATTTTCGATTATATTTTATTCCTTATCTCTATTAATTCTTTCACAGCAGTATTACTTTCTCTTACAAATTTAACAATTATTTCCTGATATTCATTAATATTTTTCCCCTCTTTTGCATTTTCTTCTAATTTTCTAAGCTCATTAGCCAGGTCTTTCATTCCAACCATAAGAATTGCTGATTTAGCTTTATGTGCTATTCTACTCAAATTATCCCAGTCTTTTTTTACATAGAAATTATTTAAAGCAATTTGATATTCGGGAATTTGTTTAAAAAACATATCGACTAAATCATTTATTAGTTCGTTGCTTCCATCACTTATTTCGTTCAAATAAGAAAGATCAATAAGTTTGCTATTATACTCCATTTCAAAAAATGTATTATATTTTTCTAATTTAGTACAATAAAATAAATTTTTATCAATTACAAAAATTTAATTATGTAGAATTTAGTATTAAGGGATTTAAATTTTTATTTTTACAATAACTTTTCTTATAATTAAACAATTTTATTGGATTTTGAATTCAATATTTAATAACAGCTTAATCTATTTAAATATCATATGAAACAACTTTCATTTACTTTGTTAGCAATTTTGTTAGCATTTGGTTCTTTTTCTCAAAATGATAATTCAATTGAAGAAGAAATAAAAGCGTTAAAAAAACAAGCAAAGTTGCTTTATAATGAGGGAGTCAGATTTGCTGAAGCAGGTGAATATACAGAAGCCCATCTGAAATTTGATGAATCATTATTTATTTATCCGGAATTTGCAGATCCTTATTTGGAAAGAGCCAAAATAAAAATATTGAGGCAGGAGTATGATTTAGCTATGGATGATATAGTTAAGGCTATTGATATTAATGAAGGCTTAGGAGAGGCATTTTATATTAGGGCATATATGAAATTATTAATGAAGGATCATCAAAATGCACTGACAGATTTTACACATGCAATTCAAAAAGGCTACACAAAACCTGAGGCCTACTATTATCGTGGATTAATGAATTTTGAGCTTGCTGATTACAATAGTGCATTAATAGATTTTACTTTAAGTATTGATAAAAAATATGATTTTGCATACGCTTACAACGAACGTGCAAGCTCGAAAAGAATGATGGGAGATTATCATGGAGCAATTCATGATTACAAACAAGCATTAGCATATGATTCAACTATAATTGTTGCTTATGATAATAGAGGGAGTTGTAAAATCAAAACAGGTGATTTTCAGGGGGCAATAGAAGATTATACAAAAGCAATCCGAATGGATACTGAATATTATTTGGCATTAAATAATAGGGGTAGTGCTTATTATCAAATGAGTAATTATGAAGCAGCATTGAATGATTTTACAAAAGTTATTGAAATTAATAAAGAATACGCACCAGCCTATAATAATTCAGGAATAACAAAAATCAAAATGGAAAATTATCTGGGTGCTGAAAAAGATATGGATAAGGCCATTAAATTAGATCCTGAATATGGTGAAGCGTATATGAATAGGGGATATGCCAGAGAATTTTTAGGAAAATTCCCGGATGCATGTGCCGACTGGAAGATGGCAAAAGAACTTGGAATCGAAGAGGCCGAAAAATATATAACTGAATGTGAATAACCTAATTTTTATTTGAAATGAAAATAATTAAATCAACAATACTAACGCTTATAATCTTTTTTGTAGTTGGTCAGGTTTCCATAGCTCAGGAAAATGTAAAAATCAAAAAAGCAGACTTTCAAATTGTGATAAAAGAAGTGGGGTTTACAGATGCATGGAAAGATATAAAAGAAGGAGAAAAATTATTTACTGCAGGAATGGGTACATATCCAAATGCGCTCGAACATTATTTAAGGGCTAATAAATACAATTCTGATTGCGCAAAACTAAATTATAAGATTGGAGTTTGTTACCTGGTAACAGACAAGTTTTATTATGCAACTGAATATTTAGAAAAAGCATATTTAAAAGATAATAATGTAACAAGAGATATCCATTATATGTTGGCACGGGCATATCATCTAAATCTTGATTTCGATAATGCCATAGAGAACTACAAAGCATATTATAGCTCATTTTCTGTTAAAGAACTGGAAAAATTTGAAGTTGGAGTTGACAATTATATTAAACAATGTAAATATGGACAAGATATTGTTAATAAACCTGTTAGGGTTATAATTAATAATTTGGGAGAACGGGTTAATTCTGAGTATGATGATTATAATCCGGTCTTGCATCCAAATCAGGACAAGCTATATTTTACTTCACGACGCGAAACTGAAAATAAAGAAAAAAGGCTCGAGGCTGATAATAAATATTTTGAAAATGTATTTGTTTCTGAGCAAGCAGGAGATCTTTGGAGAAAAGCAAAAATGGTTGAGAATAAGCTTGATTCAAAAAATAATGTAGCACTTCTAGCTATATCACCAGATGCGAATAAAATATATTTATATAATGGAGATGAAAATGGTGGTGATATTATGGTTAGCGAATTGAAAAATGGGATTTGGAAATCACCTAAAAGTATATCTGGAAAATTATTATCTAAAAGCAAAGAAACTACTATTGCTTTTAACCCTGAAAGGAATGAAATATTTGTTGTTTCAAATATGGATGGAAGCATTGGCGGGATGGATATTTTTTATAGTAAGCTGGATGAAAAAGAAAAGTGGTCAGAGCCAATAAATATGGGTGCAGCAATAAATACTATTTACGATGAGGAAGGCGTTTATTGGCATCCAAAGGAAGATAAATTATATTTTAGTTCTCAGGGACATAATTCTATGGGGGGATTCGATGTATTCATGATTGAAAGAGATGAAAATGGAATGTGGTCAAATCCGATAAATTTAGGTTATCCGATTAATACTCCAAACGATGATATCTTTTTTAAAATGGATGAAACTAATAAATATGCATATTATTCATCAGTTCGTGATAATGGATTCGGAGGTAAAGACTTATATAAAGTTATATTCTTGGGTGAAGAAAAGGAGTTGAAATTATCAACAGAAGATATTTTTCTTGCATGGAATTATAAATCAATTGAAGACATGTTTTATCATGAACCGAGCGAAATAAAGGTAGATACTGCATTATTTATGGTTGGATTAGTTACCGATGCAAAAACGGGTGATTCAATACAAATGGCTAAGATTGAACTTATTGATTTAGAAGTAAGCCAGGTTGTTGCAACCGGATTAACAGATACTGCTGGTGCTTATAAAATAAAAATCCCAAAGAAAAAAGATTATGGAGTTGAGGTAACTGCTAAGGATTATTTATACTTTGTTGAAATGGTTTACTTATCTCAAAAACAAGTTGTTGATAGTAAAGTTCAGGCAAATTTTCAATTGGATAAGATTGATGTGGGAGCAAAGATGGTTTTGAATAATATTTTCTTTGAAACAAATAAAGCAACTATAAAGCCTGAATCAACAACAGAACTGGAACGACTTGCAAATCTGTTAATTGAAAATCCAACAATCCGACTGGAGATTTCGGGTCATACCGATAATGTTGGATCGTATCGTGCCAACCAAAAATTATCCGAATCTCGTGCAAAAAGTGTAGTTGATTATCTTGTAGAAAAGGGTGTTGGTTCTAGTCGCTTAGAGTATAAAGGATACTCTTTTAATCAGCCAATTGCCGATAATAATACAGCAGAAGGACGTAGTCAGAATCGTCGTGTAGAGTTCAAAGTATTAAGTAAATAGAATGATAATTTAAACAAAGATTATGGATGGTTATTTTATAATCATCCATTTTTTGTTATTCAGGATTTTTATTTAAGATTAGTTAAACCTGTAAAAGAAAAAAGTACGAATACAGGAATTCGTACTTGTGCAATACGAAAAAAACATATAATAAAAATAAATTTGAGGTTCAATTAAATTAAAAAAAATAGAGAGACTTATGAAAAATGTATACTTTCTTAAAAAAACAGTAATTTTTACATGTGTTTTATTTTTGGGAATTAATGCTAATAATTTTGCACAAAACATAATAGTTACAGATGATGCTTCAAGTACATCAACAGAAAGAAATAATGCACGGTTAATTGCAACAGGGCTGGATGGCAAATTGCATGTTGTGTATTATACTATTGGGGTTTATCCTGATGTTCCTGGTGGAATTTATCATGCTATTTCTGCGAATAATGGTGAAGCCTGGCAAGAACCTGAACTGATTGACTCTATAGCAAGGAATCCTTCAATTGCTTTTGATTCCGAGAACATACTTCATTTGGTTTATAAATTAGGTGGGACAGTTGCATATAATATTGGGCATAGAACCTATAATAATGGTGTGTGGAGCGAAAAAGATACTGTTTATCATAGTGATGAAATAACATTTAGCCGTCCTCACATTGCAATTGATTCTGATAAAAATTTGCATTGTATTTGGCAAAGAGAAAGTGGTGGAGCATATACAAATTCTGAAATTTTTTATAAAAAACACACACAAGGTAGCGGTTGGGACAGCGAACCAACAAATATAAGCGATACCGAAGGTGCTTCGGAATACCCCACACTGGTAACCGATTCAGAAAATAATGTATATGCATTCTGGAAAGATTCAGGCGAAGATATCTATAATGATAAAATGGTTTTATTCAGGAAATATACTGTCGGCACAGGATGGGACGAAAATTACACTAATGTAAGTAATACTACAGGAAATGGCAGTTCTGCAACAATGGATCCTTGTGCCATAGTCGATTCCGAAGATAATGTTCATCTTGTATGGAAAGATTCTCAAACAGGCAATAGAGAAATTTTTTATAAAAAATATACCAATGGTGTTTGGGGTGATTCTTTAAATATTAGCAATACAGCAAATGCTTCAGGCCACCCTGTAGTTAGTGTTGATTATGAAGATAATTTATATATTGTTTGGGAAGAAAAAACAGATGGTGTTTATTACGATATTGTTTATAAAAGTTTAGTTGATGGAGTTTGGTCAAATACCGTTAATATAAGCAATACTGATAATTCAGATTCATTTGATCCGAGTATTTCCGTTAAAACAGGCGATTATCTTCATGCTATTTGGACAGAAGGAGATAATCCTTATAGTGTTATGAGTAACCGTGTTATTTTAAACGATAATAACCAGTCACCTGTAATAAACGACCAGGCATTTTCAATAGATGAAAACAGTGCAAAAGGAACTGTTGTTGGTACAGTAACAGCAAGTGATCCGGATTATTGGCAGGGTTTGGCTTTTTCAATTACTGCCGGAAATACAAACGATGCATTTACAATTGATTCATACTCCGGTATAATATCGGTTGCCGATTCAACTGCGTTGGATTATGAAACAACACCTGTATTTAATTTAACTGTGAAGATACAGGATAACGGGGTAGGTAATTTAAGCGACGAAGCAACTGTTACAATAAATCTTAACAATACAACAGGCTTTAATAATATCGAAAGTCAAAATTTAAAAATATATCCTAATCCTGCCGGAAATTTTGTAAATATTGAAATACAAAATACCGAAAATAAAAATACTTTGGTTGAAATAGTTAATATACACGGACAGCTTATTTATAGCGAAACTATAAGTAATAATTCCCAGGTAATTAATCTATCCGATTATTCTCCGGGAATATACCATGTTCAGGTAATTTCTTCAGCTAAAAGAATTATTAAGAAACTTATAATTCATTAAAGAGATCATTGAGTATTTTTATGAAACCGGGATTCAATACTTAGTATTGAATCCCGGTTTTTTTTATTACTCTAAACTTAAAATTTATTTACGTTAAATCAAGAGTTCCGAATTTGGCCATTTAACCAGTTTGCCAATTAACATGATAACAACCAACTGCTACTGTATTCTGCAACTTCCAGCATTCAATTATTCCAATCCTTTATACAGATAAATAAAGACGCAATTGGTGAGCGGTTTATAATTTTTTTTATTAATTTGCGTCCATGTTTACTTTTAAGGATATATTACATATAATTCCTGTTTTTCTTGCAATATTTTTTGCTTTCCAATTGTTAACATACAGAAGTGTAAAAGCCGGGGCAAATAAGGTGTTAGGAATGTTTATGGCCATTATTTCCCTACATCTTTTATTTGATGTTTTTTACTATTTGCGTTATTACAATTTTGTTGTTTATTTCCGGTATTATGTTGTAATGCCTTTGATATTGTCAATTATACCATTATTATATTTATACATTAAAACCTTAACTACTGAAAATTATAAATTTTCGAAAAAAGATTTTAAGCATTTTATTCCCTCGTTTTTAATTTTAGCTTTAAATATTGTTTTCTACGGTTTCTTATTTACTAATGAAGATAAATTTAATTTCGTTGTAAATAATTATCTTTTTAATTTCGCTACAGGTAATTTTATCATAAAGGCAAATTTTATTTTAAAGGATATCTCAGAATTACTGTATTTTATTCAGCTGGTTTTTTATATTATAATGATGTTTATTTTATTTAAAAGGCACAGGAATAATATACAGAAATATTTTTCATATAAAGAAAAAATATCTCTTAACTGGTTGAGAGTTTATATTTTTATTTTTATTGCTTTATCGGTTTTTGACCTTCTTGAAACTATATTTTTTGTTAAAAATTACGAAGTATGGGAAAAAATGTGGGAATTGATTGATGGAATAATAGGAATTCTGTATGTTGGTTTCTTGGGGTATTTTGGAATAAAACAAACAGATATTTATGCAAGAGAAATTGTTCACGGTACAAAAGAATTAAATTTTATTCCATCACAGGAAATTATTAATTCGGATAAATCAGGGAAAAAATTGAATCTTGAAAAAAAATATATATCATCATCTCTTTCCGATGAACAAAAGAAAGAAATGATAACAGGTGTTGTTGAATTGATGGAAAAAGAAAAAATATTTTTAAATAATAAGCTTACAATTGATGACTTAGCCGTTCAATTAAACACGAATAAAAAATATTTATCCCAGGTAATTAATGAACTGCTTAAAAAGAATTTTTATAATCTTGTAAACGAATACCGTGTAAAAGAAGCACAAAAATTACTGCTCGATACCGGGTATGAGAATTTGTCGGTTGAAGGTATTGCCACTACAGTCGGATTTAATTCCAAATCATCATTTCATTCGGCGTTTAAAAATTTTCTAGCTGTTACTCCTTCTCAGTATCAAAAATCCCAGAGATTTTAAAAAATAATGAGTCCAAAACCCTGCCAGGGTTAATTTTGTTAAAATTCTAAATTACACAAAATTGGTTATAAGCTCATTAGCACAACCCTGGCACAGGGTTAATAATCCGAATCTATTCTTTTTTTATACCAAATTCAATAATATTTAGAGATACCATTAAAGTTAATGGCGTTCGAGTTAATCAGTTGATATTAAGCAATATTGATAAGTGATTATGTGCGAATTCAGGAATCCGTACTTGTTTATTTATATATTATAATAAATACTTATTATTTTTCGGCTTCAAAATTTTACTAACCTAAATTTTTATTTATGAAAAAGATTTTACCCAAACTTAATTTAAGCAAATTGCTTATTGCTTTTGCTTTTTTAATGAGCTATACACTTGGCGTGAATGCTCAAACAGAACTAATCACTGCAAGTGATGGTGGATTTGAAAATGTTACTACAACATTTGCCGCTAATGGATGGACAGTAGTTAATGATGCAACAAATGCATATTATGTTGGCGCTGCTGCTCTGAATGGAGGCACTTACGGTGCTTATATTTCAACTGATGGTGGCACAACAAATGATTACATTAACTCAAGTGCTCAGGTTTCTCACTTTTATAGAGATATAGTATTTCCGGTAGGAGAATCAATAATTACTCTTGAATTTGACTGGATATGTGATGGTGAAGGTGGTTATGATAATTTACAAGTATTTTTAGTTGAAACCTCTACAACTCCGGTTGCAGGAACTGAACTTAGTTCAGGTCAAATAGGTAGTTCTTATTATTCTGGAGAAACTACCTGGCAAGTAGATGAACAAATAACAATTGATGGAGCCAACGCAGGAACAACTAAGCGTTTGGTATTTTCATGGATAAATGATGGCAGTGCTGGGGATAATCCACCTGTTGCTACTGATAATATTTCATTAACATCATTGACACCTCCTGATGCAACATCAATTGTTGAAGATCCAACTTCTCAGGTAGCTACTGGTAATATATCATCAATTGCCGATACCGAAGGCGAAGCTGTTAATGTTTTTAGTTTTAAGATAACTGATGATAATATTGTTGATATACTTGACACAAAAGTTACTAAGATAAGAGTCACTCCCGGAGGTAGCAATACTGCAGACTGGACCGATAATATTGCAGGTGTTACTTTAATAAATGGTGGAGCGATAACTATTGGAACTCCTACAATTAATGATTCCTATATTGATATTCCGATAACTTCCGGCAATCTGGATGTTACCGGAGGGTCAAGTTTGGACGTAACAATGGCTATTTATTTAACTGATGCTGGTAATGTAGCTGACGGCGATGATTTTGAATTTTTTATTGATGGTGCCAGTCACGGATGGACAGCTGATGGTACAGGATCTACTTTTGCTGCCGATTTTGGAGCTAATGTAACATCAAACCTATTTACAATTGTTGTTGAAGCTACTAAACTTACATATACAACCGAGCCTTCTGCAAGTGTTTATATTAATACTAATTTAGATACTCCTCCGGTTGTTACTGCTTATGATGCAAATGATAATATAGACCTTGGTTTTACAGAAAATGTTACATTAACAAATTCAGGCCTTATTGCCATGACAGGTAATTCTATGTCTGCAGTTGCAGGTGTTGCCGATTTTGCTACTTTACAATTTACAGAGCCCGGCGGGCCACTTACTTTAACTGCAAGTTCAGGCACATTAACAGATGCTGTTACGGCCGGCACAATTACGGTTAATAATGCACCGGTTGTAGTTTGGTCTGAAGATTTTGAGGGAGATGTTTCTGCATGGGCATTCGGAACTACAGGACAAATCGGCATTAATAAATGGGAACATGGAATTGCCGAAGCTTATGGAGGTACTCAATCTGCTTATATTTCAAATGATGGAGGTACTACTGCAGCATACACAAATGGCACATCAAGTACATCATGGCTTGAAACAACTGTTGATTTAAGTACTTACTCTGGAGCATCATTATCTTTCTGGTGGAAATGCATTGGGGAGAACAGTTGGGATTTTGGTGAAGTTTATATTAATGATGGATCCGACCATCGTGTAAGCGATTTTGAAGAATTTTCAGGACAAGCTACCTGGACACAAAGAACAGGTATTGATATTAGTAGTTATGTAGGAAGTACTGTTACCTTAAAATTTATGTGGGAAAATGATGGTTCCGGTGGTTCTGATCCTCCGTTTTGTGTTGATGATATAGAAATTTCTGCTCCTGCTCCTGCCGATATGGCTTATGTATCAAGCACTGTAACTCAGGAAAATGCTGATTTAATAATAGCAGGTGATGTAAATAACCAAATTATCGGTATTCAGGTTGTAACTAATAATACAGCAAATCCTTTAAGCATTACTAATTTTAGTGTAAATGCAACAGGAACAATTGATATTAACGATATCGAAAATGCAATTATTTATTATACTGCTTCAAGTTCTGTATTTGCAATTGATGGACAGTTTAATGCAACTGCTGTGGCTCCTGTTTCCAGTAATTTTGATATTAGCGGAACTCAGGAACTTGTTGCAGGTACAAATTACTTCTGGTTAACTTTTGGTGTTAAATCTACTGCAACAGAAGGCAATGTTGTTGATGCAGAGTGTGTTCAAATAACAGTTGATGCTGGAAATCAAACTCCAACAGTTACTGCTCCGGCAGGAACAAGAACAATAAGGCTGCCTTTAACAGGTACTAAAACAATTGGTTCTGCAGGTGATTATTTAACATTTACCGAAGCAATTAACGAACTTAATACTTTAGGTATTGGTACAGGCGGTGTTACATTTAATGTTGCACAAGGCGAAACTTTCAACGAACTTGTGCCTGTTATTACTGTTACAGGAACTGCTGCAAATCCAATCGTTTTCCAGAATGATGGAACTCCCGGAACAAACAATCCTAAGATTACAGGAACGGGTACAGGAAGTACTGATGCTGGTATTATTCTTGAAACGGTAAGTTATATTACCTTTAATGGAATTGATATTGAATGCCAGGCTTCAAACGATGATGATACAAAACGCCTTGAATACGGTTACTGGTTTAAAGGTGATGCATCAAATAATAATATTACCAATTGTACTGTTGACTTAACCAAAGTTAATACATCATCAAAAGGTATATACATGAATGGTGATAATAATAATAACAACAAATTCTATAACAACACTGTTCAGGATTGTTTTTCAGGATATTATTTTACCGATACCGGTGATGGTAATGAAATAGGAACAACTGGTAGTGGTATAAGTACAATTACTGATCTTGGTGGTACCGGTAATGATGTTTATGGTGTTTACATTGCAGAACAGACAGGAATGAAAATATTTAATAACGAAATACATAACCTTACTACCGACAATGATAATATATATGGTATATATTCTTATTCTTCTGATAACGTGATTGATATTTATAATAATAAAATATATGATATCAGTTATACTGCTTCTGCCTGGAGTGCTTATGGTATTTATTTTAGTGCTGTTAGTACATCAAATGTATATAACAACATGATTTACAGCATAAAGGCTGAGAATTCTGATGATTTTACTATTGCTACTGCCGGTATATTTATTGGTTCTCCGGGAACAAGTGTAAATATATATTTCAATACTATTTATCTTGATTATACAAGTGGTGATGCAAGTAATAAAAGCGCAGCCTTATATTTTGATTATAACTCAAGTGCGCCAATTATCGACTTAAGAAATAATATCTTTATTAATAAAGTTAATGTTGCTGCTGGCGGAACTGCTTATGCTTTTATAACAGATCTTGATAATTATACAAAATTCGCTGCAACAACTAATAATAATTTATATTATGCAGGTACTCCGGGTGCAAATAATTTGATTTTCTACGATAAAACAAATTCTGCACAAACTCTGGCTGAATATAAAGCCTTAGTAGGTACAATAGAACAACAATCTATTACCGAAGCTAATACTCCGTTTGTAAGTACTACCGGCACTTATAACCTTCATTTGAATGATGCTAACACTACTCAATGCGAAAGCGGTGGTTCTGCAATAGGCGGATATATTGATGATATAGATACAGATGGATGCAGAACAGGTTATCCTTTGGGAAGTCAGGTAAATGGTGGCGGTACTGCTCCTGATATTGGCGCAGATGAAGGAGACTTTAAACCTCTTGACCAAACTGTTCCTGGAATTACTTATACTGTTTTTGGTAATAGTGCTTCTACTACATCAAGGATAATAGCTGATATTACCATTACCGACCCAAGTGGTATTAATACTACAACTGCCAAGCCAAGGGCTTATTATAAAAGGTTTGCAGATGCAAATGAGTTCAATGATAATTTGAATACATCAGACGGTTGGAAATATGTAGAAGCTAACGGAACAACTTCTCCATTCGATTTTACAATTGATTATAATTTAATTAATGGAGGAACTGTTGTTGGTGATACAATTCAGTATTTTATAGTTGCCCAGGATGAAGCTACATTCCCTAACGTTGGGATTCACTCAGGTTCATTTGCAAATGCACAGGCTTCTGTTGATCTTGCAACCGATGCATTCCCAATTGGTGGAACAATTAACAGTTATGAAATTGTTAATGCAATAGCAGCTACAGTTAATGTAGGAGATAGCGAAACTTATACTTCTCTTACAGCTGCCGGAGGTTTATTCGAAGCTCTTAATACTCTTGTAGTAGATCAGAATGTTACAGTTAATGTTACTTCTGATTTAACTGAAGATGGTACTTTTGCACTTAATAAATTATCTGAAGAGGGTGGCAATTTTACAATTACTATTCAACCTGATGCTGCTGTTAACCGTAACATTTCAGGTTCTTACGAAGGTAGTTTAATAAGATTAAGTGGTGGAGTTGACGGTATTATTTTTGATGGTGGTTTAGAAAATAATCTAACCATTACAAATACCAGCAGTTCTTCTTGTGTTGCTATTGAGATAGGAGAAGCTTCTTATGATATTACTGTTAAAAACTGTAATATTTCTACAGGAAGTAACACATCTACAACTTATGGAATATATGCATCAGGTGCTGATATTAGTAATATTGTTATACAAGACAATATAATTACTAAAGCTAAATATGGTGTATATTTAAGCGGTACTTTTAGTTCCGATAATGATGGAAATACAATTACCGGTAATAAAATCGGATCAGATGTATTTGATTCACGAGTTAGCCAGTATGGTGTTTATGTTGAATATCAAACAAACCTTGAAATTTCAGGTAATGAGATATTTAATATTAATAATAATGGCAACCATGCTTATGGTATTTACCTGAGTAAATCAAACAATGTTATGATTTCGAAAAATAACCTGCATGATATTGTTTATTCAGGTGGAACAACCGGATATACTGCTTACGGTATGTATATTGATATTGATGAGAATGATCCTGGTATTGATGTAGTAAATAATTTAATACGTCATATTGCAGGAGATGATGCTCCGGCTGGAATTAATATTGCAGGTTCTGCAACAACAGGTATTGGTATTTATTTCAATTCAATATACCTGATACCAGATGCAGATTATGGTTTAGAAGAGACTAATGCTTATGCAGCTGCAATTATTGTTGAAGATGGTATTTCAGGAATTGATTTACGTAATAATATATTGAGAACAAGCCTTGGTAAAGAAACAGCTTCTTCTTATACTTCAGATGGATACGCTGTTTACTGTGAAGGTACAACAATGCCATTTGCAACTATCGACAATAATATTTATTATGTAGATAATCACGATAATAATTATGTTGGTTATGGTAATGCAACTCAATATGCTGATATTACCACATGGAGAGCATGGACAAGTCAGGATGTAAATTCAGCAAATGAAGATCCTTTATTTAATTCTGAAACTGAATTAATGCCACAAACAAGTTCACCTGTAATTGGAGCAGGAACACCTATAACCGGAATAACAGATGATTATGCTGATGTTATCAGGGATGTTACAACTCCATCAATAGGAGCTTATGAAGAAGGTGTAGATGCAACTGCTCCGGAGATTACTTATACTGTTCTTGATAATTATTTATCATACGATGTAAGAGAATTTACCGGTATTGCTATTACCGATATTAGCGGAATTAATACAACAACTGCTAAACCACGGGTTTATTACAAAAAAATATCTGATGCAGATGAATTTAATGATAATACCAGTGGAACTGACGGTTGGAAGTATGCAGAAGCTAATGGAGCTGTTTCTCCTTTCGACTTTACAATCGATTATAGTATACTTAACGGAGGAACAGTATCTGTTAACGATACCATTGAATATTTCGTAGTAGCACAAGACGAAGCTGCAACACCTAATGTTTCTGCTAATCCTGCTGACGGTTTTGCCGGAACTTCTGTTTCAGCTATTACATCAACTCCTTTAATTCCGAATACTTATATTGTTAGAGAAGATGATACACCAACTGTTACATTCAGTCCTGCAGATGCTGCTACAGATGTGGCTCTTGATGTTGTTATCACTTTAATATTTAATAAGTACATGTATCTGGTTGACGGTTCTGAAATTGAAGCTGCTGATGTTGCAGGTTTGGTTGAACTAAAAGAAGATAACCAGTATGGAGCAGATGTTGCATTTACAGCAACAATAAATGGTGCTAAGGAAGTAATTACAATTACTCCTGATGCTGATCTTGAATATGATCAGGATTATTATGTAGCACTTAAACCTGATACTGTTGCAGATTTATCGGGCAACGAAGTACATGGCCAAGCTGTAATATTTGCAACAAGTAATTCACCTGCAACATTAAGTTCTCTTACAGTTGATTTGGGTACTTTATATCCTGTGTTTAATCCAACAACATATGAGTATACAGTTGATTTACCAGGAGGAACAACAGCAACTCCAATAGTAACAGCAACGCCGGAATATACAGGTGCTACTGTTGATATTACTCCTGCTGCTGATGTTACTTCAATAACCGAAAGCGACAGAACAACAACAGTATTAGTTACTGCTGTAGATGGAGTTACTACACGTACATACAGTGTGCTATTTAGTGTACTCCCTAATACAGACGCAACATTAAGCGACTTAACCATTGATGATGCAACAGTTACAGGTTTTGCATCCGGTACTTATACTTATAATGTTGAGTTGCCTTATGGAACAACAACGGTTCCAACTGTTGATGCTACCACAACTGATGCAAATGCTTCTTATGTGGTTAATGATGCAAGTGCATTGCCGGGAGCAACTATAGTGGTTGTTACTGCTGAAGATGGAACTACCGAGTTAACTTACACTATTAACTTTACTGTGGCAACTCCAAGCACTGATGCAACATTAAGTGATTTAACAATTGATGGTACTACAGTTACCGGTTTTGCATCTGGTACTTATACTTATAATGTTGAGTTACCTGCCGGAACAACAACTGTTCCAACTGTTGATGCTACCAAAACTGATGCAAATGCTTCTTATGTAGTTAATGATGCAAGTGCATTGCCTGGAGTAACTACAGTGGTTGTAACTGCTGAAGATGGTACTACCGAGTTAAATTATACCATTAACTTTACTGTTGCGGCAACAGGTATTGATGACTTACACGGGTTAAGTTCACAAGTTACAGTTTATCCTAATCCTTGTAATGGAGTATTTACTCTTGATATTAATAATGAAAACAAAAAAGATTATCGTGTTGAAATTATTGATATTCTTGGTAAGGTTATCTATAACTATGAGTTTAAACAGGTAGATATACTTCAAAAACAAATTGATATTTCACAATTTGCCAAAGGAATTTATTTCCTTAAAGTAAATGTTGAAAATGAAACAGGAATTAAAAGGATTCTTGTTCAGTAACAAATTTAAATTTTAAAAAGAGTGAGCCATTAAGCTCACTCTTTTTATTATATTTAAGGTCTAATATTTTATAAGAATAAGAAACTATGAAAAAGATTTTTACTGCTTCGTTATTATTTATTTATTTTATTTTATCAAGCGGTATTGGTATAGCGCAAACGAATTCTGAAGAATACAAAGAGTCGAAAAATTTAATAGAGATCGGTACAGAGGCACATGATGATTTGGGATTACCGATGGAGCCATTTTATCATTTTACTTACACTCAATCGCTATTTTTACAAAACGAACTTAATATTTCAGGTAAAAGAATTGAAAAAATATACTATCATTATAACGGCAATTCTGCATGGGAGCAGGATATTGTTATTTATATGGGACATACCGATTCTGTAAAATTTACAACCCGTAACAGTTGGATAGGTTTTAGTGAACTTACTGAAGTTTTTAACGGAAAGATGACTGTCTCCGATAAAGACGAATGGATTGAGATTATTTTAACAAAGCCTTTTAACTACGATAATGTTAATAATTTAGTTATCGCTTTTGATGAAAATACTGATGAATACTTTGATAAAGATGATGAGTTTTTTTGCAGCTCAACTACAGATACGCTAAGTCTCAGAAGAACAGATGATTTTGAGAATCCTGATCCGGTAAATCCGCCTGAATCTGACCTTGATGGTACACTGGCTTATCGCCCAAATATAAGGATTCAATTTGCAGATGTTCCAACTACTCCCAAAATTACTATTCCTGTTACATCATTCGAATTTCATTTAAGAGAAGCAATGACTAAAGATTCTGCTTATGTGGAAGTTTATAACACGGGAATCGGCGATTTGGTTATTTCAGGAATTACAAGTATAGGTGAACATTATTATAGCACGTATTCAGGAACAATACCTGAAGGCGAAAGAGATACAGTTTTAATTTATTATTATCCTCAAAGCGAAGGCACACATAACGATACATTGTCTTTTACCAGCAATACTACTTTAGAAGATCCTGTAATTATTGTTACCGGCGAAGCTTATCCCTATGGGCTTGAAGTACCAACTGTTGCTATTAATGATACTTATTATTATTTTGCAAAAATTCATGAGAATGATTCTTCTTTTACCGAAAATATATTTGAGCTACAAAACGATAGTACAGGAACCTTAAAAGTACTTTCATTTACAGGATTAGACGGAACCGAATTTAGCACTAATTTAGATACTGCAGATGTTGCCCTTTCAGGTGATGATGTTTATTCTTTTGGCTTTACATATAAACCTGTTAACCCCGGCCAGGATACAATAATTTTTACAATGCAAACTAACGGCGGCGATATTGAATTTTATATGGTTGGAAATGCAGTACCTGAAAATTATAATATTGAAAATTTCGAAGGTACTGTTTTCCCTCCTGAAGATTGGATAATCGTAGATGCAGATGTTGATTATGAAAATTGGACAATAGGTGCGGAAGATAATCCTTATACCGGAATGTCGGCACTTTCATGGTCGTATGATATGGCAATGGAAGAAGCTTTAACTCCGGATAACTGGCTTATAACTCCAAAACTTAAATTATCCGGTGATGATAGTTTAACTTATTTATGCAGAGCACCGAACGAGCATTATTTTCAGGAATATTATTCAGTGATGCTTTCTGCAGGTGGTACTGATATTAGTGATTTTACCGAAACTCTTTTTTCGGAACGATTAGATAACGATGCATGGAATTATAGAAGTGTTGATCTTTCGGCTTATTCCGGCCAGGAAGTTTATATTGCTTTCAGGCATCATAATAGTACCAATCAATCGGCTTTACGTATTGATGAGATAAGCTTCCCTCAACTTGCCAGCGAAGCAACCAGCATTGAAGCAACTTATACCCCTGATTTGGTTAATGTTTATCCTAACCCTACTACCGGAATATTAAATATAACAAATGTCGAAAATTCAACTATAAGTATTTATAGTATTACAGGTAGTTTATTACAGGTGTATGAAAATGCAGGGATGCATGAGGTTATTGATATATCGTCATTTAATGAAGGTGTATATATTGTTCAGATTATTACAACTGATAATGAAAAAATCATTAAAAAAATAAATTTAATAAAGTAGTATTTACAAACAAAAGTATTAAATGGGGCTGTCGAAAAAGGCAGTCTCTTTTTTGTTAAATTCATCTTTTCTCTTGTTA
>JAIORB010000028.1 GCA_021108325.1 Bacteroidales bacterium
CCTTAGTGGTGATGCTACAATTGTTAATGATGGTACTTTAACAATTGCTAATGACGCTGTTACATCTGCTAAAATTGATGATGCAACAATTACAAATGCTGATATTGCAAATACTACGATTGACCTTGCAGCAAAAGTTACCGGTACTTTACCTATTGCTAATGGTGGAACGAACAACGGAACTTTACCCGTTACAAATGGTGGTGTTGTATATACTGATGGAAGTAAACTTATGAATACAGGAGCAGGCACTACTGGACATGTTTTGACAAGTAATGGTGCAGGTGCTCCTACCTGGACAAATCCAAGCTCTGGTTTCACTGGTAACACTAGAAACCAAACAATTCTTGTGGGCTCCTCCAGTTATGCACCAATAACAGGGACTATTAATCCTAATGCTACAGATTCTAAGGGAGTAACAAGAAATATTGTGTGGCGAAGCGGTACAATAAAAAACTTGTACGTAATAGTTGATGGAAATCCTGGGGCGGTTAATAATGTAATAACTATTATGATAAATGGTGCTCCAACTTCAGTTACAGTTACACTAAATAATGTAACTAACGGTAGTGATGTAGCAAACTCTTTTACAGTTGTACCAGGTGATGAGATTGGTGTTAAAATTGTTACTCCTCCTGTAGCTAATGCTGTAAAGTGGTCTTGGGCTGTTGAATTTACTTATTAATAATTTGAATTGTTCATAAATAATAAAATGAAACACATGAAAATCATAATCCTAAGCCTTATAGCATTACTGATAACTATTGGTATATCGGCACAACAAACTACCAAAGCAACAAATACTAATCCGGAAGTAATAAAATTAACTTCTCCAGTCGATACTCTGCAATACGCTCTTGGTGCATTTATTGGTCAGTGGATGGTAAAAAATTCTTTCGAAGTGCAAAATGCCAATTTGTTTTTACAAGGTTTAGACGATGTTTTACAGAATAGACCGCTCGCGGTAACTGACTCAACCATAACTCCTATTGTTTCGGCATATCAGCTTTCAACGCAAAATGAAAGGAGCCGGCAAATGGAAGAACAATTATTTGCATCATTAAAAGGGAAGCCCGGTGTAGGCGTTTTACCTGATGGTGTTCATTATATTGTGGTAGAACAGGGTTCAGGAATTCGCCCTACGGTAGAAGATACCGTAGTAATTAATGCAATTGGAGTTTTCCCTGACGGTACTCTCTTTGAAGATACTTATAAGAAAAAGCAGGCTATCACTATTGTTACAGGAAACTTAATTCCGGGATTAAATGAAACTATTCAATTAATGCCCGAAGGATCGGTATGGAGGATATTTATTCCGTCAGTTCTGGCTTATGGTTCGGCAGGTTTAACAAATATAATTCCGCCAAATACCGCTTTGGTTTTTGATATATCGTTAATAGAAGTAAAGAAATAATATAAAGACCTCCAAGGTTTTAAAAACCTTGGAGGTCTCAAAAACAATAAAAGAATAGACAGAATAAACATATATAGCAAAATGATTGAATTAAAAAACAATAATGAAAAATTGAAGCTACGCGATAGCTTGTTTTGGGATATCGACCCGAAAAAGCTTAATGCACATTCTTCAATAATGCTTATTGTGGAGCGTGTACTTACCCGTGGTAATATGCTCGAATTCAAACAATTAATAAAATTTTATCCGGTTCACGAATTAAGTCAAATCGTTTTGAAAATAGGGTATATGGATGCCCGGTCTCTTAATTTTATTTCGGGATATTTAAACATTCCAAAAGAGAATTTTTTATGTTACAGAAAGAAGCTATCGAACCCCGTACATTGCAACTTCTAGAGGCCCTTCAGGCCGATAGTATGTTTGCCCAATTTCATCTGGCTGGTGGAACCGGTCTTGCTTTGCAGATAGGACACAGGCTATCTGTCGATTTGGATTTATTTTCACTTACTCCGTTTGACAGCAATTCTTATCTGGAATATTTAGAAAAAGAGTATCAGTTTGTACTTGACTATAGTGCCATAAGCACCTTAAAAGGGAGTATCAGGAATATAAAGCTTGATTTTATAACACACTCTTATGACTTATTGATGCCTGTTGTTGAAACAGAAAATATACGCCTATACTCACAAGCAGACATCGCAGCAATGAAAGTAAATGCCATTGCCGGAAATGGTACACGTTCTAAAGATTTTATTGATCTGTACTTTTTGCTTAAGCAATATTCTATAAATCAAATACTTGAATTTTATCAAAAAAAATATAATGATCGCAATACATTTCATGCCCTTAAAAGCTTAAACTACTTTGACGAGGTTGATTTAACCGACTGGCCTGTATTGATTAAAAATAAAGAAGTAACATGGAATGAAGTAAAAATGACGATTGATAAGCTCTGTAAAGAGTATATAAAAAATTTGTAAATAAAAAACCTGTTAGGTCTCATAAAAATAAATGAACAACAGAAATAAACATATAAAGAATAATAACTACAGGATGATGCCATCTTTAATAAAGATTGTAATTGTTTTGTGTTTTTCTTTGTTGTTATTTCAGTCAAATACTTTAAAAGCCCAGGTTTTAAATAATAATGGCGCTGCAATTTCAGTTACCAACGGTGCTGTTATTCAGGGTGATACTTTGGAAAATACAGCTGGTACTATTACTAATGATGGTACTATTGGTTTAAGAGGTCACTATATTAATAAGGCCTTAGCCACAACCGAGGGTAATGGTATTTTTAATTTAGAAGGAAACTGGACCAATACCGGTACTTTTAATGCAGATGCCAGTACGGTTAACTTTATTGGTAGTAGCAACCAGATTATTACAAGTACGGGTGGTGAATTATTTTTTGATTTAACCATTAATAACTCTGGAGCATCATCGGTAACTAATAGAATTATATTATTAAACAATGTAAATATTTCCAATAATTTAACTTTTGCACAAGGTAATGTTGAAACCGGAGCAAATACTCTTTACCTGACCAATCCATTAACTACATCCCTTGATTATACTTCGGTAACAGGTAGCCGTGTAATAGGAAAATTTGAAAGAGAAATTGATGCCGATGATAATTACTTATTCCCTGTTGGGTCTGATTTGAATTATAATCCATTAAACTTAACACCTAATGTGGTGCCAACTGCTGGTTCTGTGTTGTCGGAGTTTGTTGCAAGTGATCCTGACAGTATAGGTTTACCATTACCAGATGAAGGATACGTAAATCCGACCGACACTGTTGAAGTTTATAATGCAGATAGTGTTGGATATTGGAGTCTTACTGCATATAACAGCTTTGCATCAAATGATTTTGATATAAATTTGGATGGAACAGGTTTTACAGTTCCTGATCAAAATGTTACCAGAATAATAAAACGAACTGCACTACCAGGTGACTGGACACTGGACGGTAAACATAAAGATGCTATTAGCCCTGTTGCATACAGGAATACGCTGACAGGAGGAATTGCCGGAACAGGGCATCATTTCGGATGGGGGCATATAAGGCCAAGAATTCAAACCCAACCAGAGGACACTGCTATTTGTGATGGAGAAAGTGCAACCTTCTCAATAGTTGCAACCGGTCGTGGAACATTAACATATGCATGGGAAGTTCTGGAAAGAAGCGGAGGGTGGATACCAATAACTGACGATGCCACTTATGCCAATTCAAATACCGACACCTTGTTAATAATGATGGCTGATACATCCATGAGTGGTTACAAATACCGTGTTATTGTTAGGGATAGCTTACTAAATTTCCATCGTAGTAATGCACAGGCAACGCTTACTGTAAATCCAAGACCTGTTGTAACAGCAATACCACAACAAGATACTATTTGCAACGGCGAAGAAACATATATTGAATTAACAAGTACTGAACCTAATACAATCTATGTATTAGAAGTTTTGTATGATGGAAGTGGTTTTGGTGCAAATAATTCATTGGATGGAGATACAATAAAACAAACACTTACTAATCTAACATTATTTGCCGACTCTGTAGTTTATAGAATTGTTCCATACGGGCCATTCTCAACACATTGTGAAGGTACTGCTGATACTGTAGTTATTTGGGTAGAACCAACCGTGGAAATTAATGCTGTGGATGATACCATCTGTAACGGTGATGCTACAAATATTATGGTTACAAGTCCAAATACTACTACAAATGGTATTAGATATACATGGACTGTGGCTGATAACCTTGACATCACAGGGGAAAGCAGCAGTACTGGAAATGGACAGGATATTGGTACTGCTATCGTACAGAATTTAACTAATACCAGCCTTACTAAACAATTAGTTCAATATGTTATTACACCATGGACAGTAAATGCCAGCGACAATAATGAGTGTACGGATGCCGGGGAAATAATTACAATTGATATTTGGGTAGAACCAACAGTAAGTATCACGGCAGCTCACGATACAATTTGTGATGGAGATGATACGGATATAATGGTAACAAGTCCTAATACTACCACAAATGGTATTAGATATACGTGGACTGTGGCTGATAATCCAAACATCACAGGGGAAAGCAGCAGCATCGGAAATGGACAAAATATTAGCACAGCAATCATTCAAACATTAGATAATATTTCTGATAGCAAGCAGCTCGTGCAGTATGTAATTACTCCTTGGACTATTAATGCCAGTAACGATAATGAATGTACGGATGCCGGTGAAGTAATTACTATTGATATATGGATAAATCCTACTCCTCGTGTAATTGTGGATGTTTTCAGAGACACTATTTGTAACGATACTCGCACACACATTACTTTAACAACACCAACAGTTTTAACAGATGGTATTGTAACATTTGATTATACATCGATTGCTGATGCAGGGTTAACAGGAAACAGCACTGGCTCAGATTTAACCGATCCTTATATTATTGAAGATTTATTACATAACGCTACAACCGGACCTGCAATACCTTTAGTTGTGCGATATACAATCACTCCACGTGCATTAGAAACAGGATGTGCCGATGGTCCTGTAATTACCGATTCAATAACTGTTCATCCTACAGCTGATACAGATATGTTTGCTGATAGTGTTATATGTTATCTTGAATCAAACGGTGAAGCTTCAGTAATTGCTGAAAATGGAATAAATATTTTTACATATGAATGGAATGATCCTTCAAATCAAACAGATTCTTTGGCAACCGGATTACCAATTGGTTGGTATACTGTAACTGTAACGGACAATCAAGCATGTACAAAAATCGATTCAGTTTTAATTGAACAACCATATAGACTTATACCTGTTATTGATACTGTTAAAAATGTTTCCTGTTTTGGAGTTGGTGATGGATATATTGTTCTTGACCCAACCGGAGGTAATGCAACATATTCATATTCCTGGTTACCAACAGGAGAAACTACCGACTCAATCGGGGGATTAGATGGTGCTCTTTATTATGTTACAGTAACAGATTGGAAAGGATGTGCCCAGGATACAATAATAGAAGTAGGTGAACCTCCTCAAGGTTCAATCTTTGTTGACCCGATTAATGTTAGTTGTAATGGCGAAAATGACGGAACGGCAGAAGCAATAACCGTTGGGTCTTACACTTATTTATGGTCACCGACAGGTGAAACAACAAAGAAAATTGAAAATTTATCTCCCGGGCCATATTCCGTTATTGCAACAAATGCCGAAGGGTGTGAATATAAAGGATCGACAGATATTACTGAACCGGATTCATTGCTTGTTGATTCAATAATACCAACAAGGATTTCTTGTGCCGGTGATGCTGACGGAACAATTGACTTGTATGTTTCAGGTGGCAATACAATAGTACCTTATACATATAATTGGTTTACATCTGAAGGAACAGGGCTTACTCCTGAAGATTCCGCCTCACAAACAGGATTGTCAGGAGGAATGTATTATGTAACTATTACTGACTGGAGACTTTGCGAAATTTCAGATTCAGCATACATTAACGAGCCACCGCTTTATTCATCAAGTCTAGTGTCAAATGATGTTACATGTAATGGAGATGAAAATGGTGAAATTGACCTGACAGTTATAGGAGGAAACACCGAAGAACCATATACATTTAACTGGACAACACCCGATGGAACAGGACTTGTTACGGATATTGAAGATCAAACAGGATTGTCAGGAGGATCATATTATGTAACCATTACAGACGCTAAAGATTGTAAATTATATAATGATACTATTATTAATGAACCTGATTTGCTGGAAACGTTTATTTATGAAACTAATGTAACTTGTTTTGGTTATGATGATGGAACTGCTAAGTTAGATATTTTAGGTGGAAGTGGAGGATATATTATTAGCTGGGATCCTCCTGGTGGTGAGACTGCTGATTCCATTTATGGATTATCTGCCGGAACTTATTATGTAACTGTTACTGACGGGAATGCTTGTTTATCAACTAATTATGTGGAAATTACAGAGCCTGAACAAATTGACAATAATGAAACATTTGAAAATATTACCTGCTTTGGTTATAACAATGGAAAAATAATAATCACTCCTACAGGTGGTACTCTTCCATATAATTATGTATGGAGTCATTCAACTGTATTTACAGATAGTCTTGCTGATAATCTTGATGCAGGGAATTATTCTATTTCTGTTATCGATGGCAATAATTGTGTCGAAATTTCCAGTATTGATATTACGCAACCCGATCCACTGGTATTTGATCTTTTCATCAAGGACGATATTACTTGTTATGGTGATGGAGATGGATATATTTCATTTAACATGTTTGGAGGCACACCAGATTATACATACACATGGTCGAATGGATATACAGAAACATCTGTTGACATGCTCTCTGAAGGATTATATAGCATAAATGTTACAGATATTCATAATTGTGAAATAGACACTACAGTGGAAATTGTTGAACCGGAAAAACTAATTATAGTTCCTGTTTTAAGAATGCCAACATGCCCCGATATTCAGGATGGATCTATTGAATTAAATATTGCAGGAGGAAGATTACCTTATACGATATACTGGGATGATGGAAGTTTTGAAGAAAACCTTTATGAAATACGATCAGGTATTTATGATGTACTAATTAATGATTCCAGTTTCTGTGAAATTGATACTTCATTTATTGTTAGAAGTGCACATGATTTTTGTATTGAAATTCCATCTGCTTTTACTCCTAATGCAGATAATATTAACGATAAGTGGGAAATAGGCATGAGAGGTTTATATCCAAATGCAGAAATTGAGATTTTTGACAGATGGGGTAAAAGAATCTTTTTCTCTAAAGGATATGAGGAATATCAATATTGGGATGGAACACTTAATGGTAAAGAGCTTCCGATGGATGCATATTATTATATTATTAATTTGAAAAATGGAGCGAAACGAATATCAGGAACTATTACATTAATAAGATAAGAATGTTGTTTTAATTTGATTTTAATTATTATAAAGATATTGATTGTAACTAGCATGTTTTATTTATAAATTTATAGCCCCCTTTTAAATTAAATGTATACAAAAAATATTATTTTGTTTTAAGTAAACCTAAAACCATGAGAATATTAAAACTAAGCCTCCTTTTTATTGTTGCTACACTATTCATTTCAAATTCAGGTAACTCGCAAGAACCCTTAAAACATATAAAGAAGATTTACAGAGCTAAAAACGGGAAGTTATATGCAAATAAAGATTTACCATTGTATTTTCGAATATCTACATCTGCGGACGATGATGCAGAATCATATCTTTTAATGCCAAGTAAAGATTCCAAAAAATATGCAAATCCAATGTATCTTGATTCAGAAGGTTATAACACTTTCAGGTCTCCTTCAAAAGTTGATACTGTAACTAAAAAAGTTGTTTATCCTTTAGAAGATATAATTTATGAAATATACTCCGATAGTAAATCTCCCGTAACAAAATTCTCTTTTGATAATAAAAAATATTATAAAAAAGATACTGTTTATTATTTCAGTGAAAAACTTGAAGTAAAATTCACTGCATATGAAGCTACATCAGGTTTAGAAGCAACGTATTATTCAATTAACGGACTTGCTTACAAAAAATTAACATCGCCAATTGAACTTAACGAAGAAAAATTATACAAAATAAAATTCTATTCAGTTGATAATGTAGGAAACGTAGAACCTCCAAAATCAATTAACATCAAGATTGACCTTACTAATCCAACTACAAAATTAACTGTTAATCCTGATCTGTATAATGACATCCTTTCCCCACGATCTAGAATTACACTTGAAGCAACTGATGAGAATTCAAAAATTAAAAAAACTGTTTTTGCTATAAATGGTGGTACTTTTTATAATTACCATAATCCTATAATAATTTCCGGACTAAAAGAAGGTGAACACACAATTGCCTATTATTCACTTGATAATGTAGGGAATAAAGAAACACAAAAGGAATATAAATTTTATTTAGATAAAACTCCTCCAATTATTGTTGATGAGTTAATTGGAAATACATTCATTGCCAACGGAAGAGAATATTCGTCGGGACGAAGTAAAGTTAAGCTTACAGCAATGGATAATAAAGCCGGGGTTAGAGAAATACGTTACTCAATTAATGATGGTGAATTCTTAGAATATACCAAACCTTTTTATTTGTCAAAATCTGGTAAGCTAAAAATACAATCATTTGCTACTGACAATGTTAACAACCAGATTATTAGCACCATATTGACTAATAAATCAAGTATTTCTTATGTCGATTTATCCGGTCCTACTCTTGGACACAATTTTCAGGGAGCCAGTTTTATATCTAAAGATACTGCTTATATAACATCAAATACAAAAATTAAACTTGCTGCAAAAGATGGTGCTTCAGGTTATAAAAGAATGGAATATAGTATAGACAATAATGAGATCATCGAGTATACCAAATTTTTTAGTATAAACAATGAAGGTACACACTCAATCACATATACCGGATATGATAATGTTGATAACTCAAGTACAAATACATTTATATGTGTAGAAGATAATACAGGACCGGAAATCTTTTTCCGATTTAGTATTTTATCTGATAAAACTAAAAATATTGAAGGGGGAAATTATGATGTTTATCCTAATCATGTAGTATTATTCTTATCTTCAACTGATTCGTCTGTTGGATTCGACAATATGTTATACTCGGTGAATAGATTGCCCGACAAGGCATATACGAGTTTGATTAAAGGTTTTCAGCAAGAAAAGTTATATTCAATAAAGGTTACTTCAATTGATAAATTAGGTAATAAAAGTCAAAAAACTGTTGATTTTTATGTTGAATAGTTTATCAAAAAAGCCATTGCATGGTCAAACGAATAAGTATAATATTTCTTTTTATCTCAATTATTTTAATTGACTATCATGCTATTGCCCAAGAGCTTGAGAAATCTGTACAAAATACAATAATTGAATATAAATCTGAGCTTGAAAAATTTAAAGCAGAAAATAATACAATTCAACAGGCCAATTTTCTGAATAAAATTGCTTACTTATATTGGGATAATGAAGGGTATACCGATGCGATAAAATATTTCTCAGAATCGCTCGAAATTAATCAAACGGATAACAATCTAAATGGAGTAAAATCCCTTTATTATAATATTGGACTAATTTATTCAGACCAGGAAGATTATCAAAACTCACTAACTAACTTTAATAAAGGCTTACAAATTGCCCGCCAGTTAAATCAAAAAGACGGAATATACACGGGTTTAATGAATAAAGCTACAGTTTTAAAAAACCTTTCAAGAAATCAGGATGCAATTAATAATATTAACGAGGCTCTTATATATGCCCGGGAACTTAATAATCTTAAATTAATACGAACATGTTATGGTATGCTTGCCGAAAATTATGAACTTTTGGGTGATTCGGAAAATACAATGAAATATTTCGAACAGTTTGCATCCCTTGATAAGCATATCAAATCTGAACAAATAAAAGATATCGAAGAAAAATCTAAAGTGCAGATTCAGAAAGCACAAGATGAAAAAACACAAACTGAAAAAACTTTGTCCGAAACATCCGGACAACTTGAAAAAACTCAAAAGACACTACTAGAAACAGAAGAAATAACCAAACAACAACAACTAGAGCTTGATTTAAAAGAGCTTACTATTCGTGAGAAAGAAGCTGAATTACGAAACAAGCGAATTATCCTTTTAGGTATTTCGTTTATTTTCTTTTTAATCTTATTATTTTCAATTTTAGTTTTACGACAATTTAAAGCAAAAAAGAAAGCAAATAAACTTTTAGAAGAGCAAAACGAACAAATTAGGATACAAAAATCAGAAATTGAATCTCAGCGAGACATTGCTAATGAACAAAAAAGGGATATTACCGATAGTATAGAATATGCAAAACGAATTCAACATGCCCTGTTACCTCCTCTCAATTTTATAAAAAGAAATTTACCCGAGCATTTTATATTATTTAAACCCCGAGATATTGTTAGCGGTGATTTTTACTGGATGATGAATAAAGACGGAAAAATAATTATTGCTGCCGCTGATTGTACCGGTCATGGTGTGCCGGGCGCATTTATGAGCATGTTAGGTACAGCATATTTAAATGAGATTGTTACAAAAATTACAGAAAACAAACATATTTATTCATTACAAGCTAATGAAATATTAAACCAGCTTCGAAATTATATTATTGAATCGCTACATCAAACCGGAGCCGAGAACGAGTCTCAAGACGGAATTGACATTTCGTTATGTATTATCGATTCCGAAAAACAGAAACTCCAATTTGCTGGTGCACATAATCCTTTATACATTATAAAAAATAATAAACTGGAAGTTATTAAAGGAGACCGAATGCCTGTTAGCATTCATAAAAACGCTCATAAATCATTTGAAAACCACGAGATTGATATTAATGAAAATGACATAATCTATATTTTTTCTGATGGATATTACGATCAAATTGGAGGACCAAAAACCCGCAAATTCATGTCGAGAAATTTTCGTGATTTGCTTTTAGAAATCCATAAAAAACCAATGACCGTTCAAAAAGAGATTTTAAATAAAACATTTGAAGAATGGAGAGGTGATAATATCCAGTTAGACGATATTTTAATAATTGGAATCAGACTTGAAGTTACAAAGAAAAAGACTTTATCGAAAGACACATACGACTGGAGTAAAAAAACAATCCTTATTGCCGAGGATACTGAAATGAACTATTTATTCCTTGTTGAAGCTTTAAAACACACTAATGTTGAAATCTTAAGAGCTAAAGACGGTGAAGAAGCTATTGACATTTTCACTAAAAATGATCAAATTGATTTGATTTTAATGGATATAAATATGCCTAAGCTGGATGGTTTTGAAACAACCAAACGAATCAAAGCAATGAGAAAGGATGTCCCTATTATTGCACAAACGGCTTTAAATATGGAGGATGCAAAAGGAAAAGCAGAAGAAGTCGGTTGCGATGATTTTATTTTAAAACCAATACGACTTAAATTATTTTTGTCTAAATTAGATTCGTATTTAAAATCTTAAAAAATACCTATGGAAAAATTCAACCTTGAAGGAACAGATTCTACTCCAAAAATTCTATTTGATAAAGAATCAGGTAAGTTTGAAATTACCGGAAGATCATTCCCCGAAGAAAGTAGAAGTTTTTATGCTCCGGTATTTAAATGGCTTGAGGAATATGCTCAAAATCCAAATGAAGAAACTTTTTTTGAATTTAAACTGGAATATTTTAATTCTTCATCTTCTCTTATTATTTTAGAAATACTTAATGTATTAGACGCTATCTATAAAAAAGATAAAAAAGTTACTATTTCATGGAATTATCTGGAGATTGATGAAGATATGCAAGAGGCCGGAGAAGAATACTCTGAATTAGTTAGTATCCCCTTTGAATATCATGCTTTGGAAGAAACCGAATTTTAATAAACTATTTAATTTATACTGAAAACCATAGATTATTTATATAAATACAAGTATGGAACCTTTGATTATTAGAGCCACAGAAGAATCTCCCGGAATAAACTTCGACAAAGAAATAGGAAAATTTTTAATCTTTGGAAAATCATTCCCTGAAGACGTAAGGAAGTTTTTTGATCCGGTTCTTTTCTGGCTTGAAGAATATGCTCAAAACCCAAACGAAGAATCTAAATTCGAAATTCGATTAGAATATTATAATTCAGCCACATCAACCATGCTCCTCGACATTTTATATATTCTGGAGCGAATAGTTAATGACGAGTGCAAGAAAATAACCATTGTATGGTATTATCTTGAAGTTGACGATGATATGCTTGATTCAGGGAAAGAATATGCCGAAATTGTTAATATTCCTTTCGAATTTAATGCAATTGACGATTATTAAAATTATATCATAAAAAAAGCCTCCGGAATTTTCGAAGGGTTTTTGCTGCTCCCCTCCCGATAAGTATCGGGAAGGACTTGAACCTATGCCGATAGCTATCGGCACCCTGATTAACAATCCCTTAATCAAGAATATTTTTCGAAAAGTTTTGTTGTCATTTCTGGATACTGTAACAGATTTTTGATGTGAGATTTAATCTTGTTGCTCCAATATAAAACTTATCCATAGCCAAAATAAAAAGGCCAACATTTCTGTTGACCTTCTGCTCCCCAGGTAGGACTTGAACCTACGACCCCCTGATTAACAGTCAGGTGCTCTAAACCAACTGAGCTACTGAGGAATTTTGCAAACATCAAATTTGTGTTTAGCGTGGCAAAAATAAAAGCTTTTTATTAATAAACAAACAGTTCACATAAAAAATTACACATTTTTTAATTATTAAATTTTATATTTGTTTTTTTACAATAAAATTCTGCAGTTTTGATAATTGGAATAGGAACAGATATCTTCGAAGTTGAAAGATTGAAAACTAAAATTGAGAAGCAACCATCATTAATTGGAGGTATATTTACCGATAACGAAATTAGTTACTGTAATCAGTTTAAAAATAAAGCCCAGAGATTTGCTGCACGATATGCTGCAAAAGAAGCTTTTTTAAAAGCTCTTGGGACAGGATGGAGAGACGGAATTACTTTTAAAGATATTGATATTATAAACGATGATCTGGGGAAACCGGAAATTAAATTATCAGGTATGGCAAAACAAATTGCAGAAAAATTAAAAGTAACATCCATACATTTATCAATGAGTCACACTAAAGATCTGGCAAACGCGTTCGTAATCATAAATAATAACTAAATATTAAAAATTAAACTTTTTTATCTTATGTCAAACATTGGTTCCTACGAAAAACGATTAGAAAACTTCGATTGGTCAATTGCTGAAAAAGAGCTTGACTATAAAAACGGAGATAACATTAATATCGGATGGTATTGTTCCGATAGAATTTGTGAAATGGGAAAAGCAAATAAACCGGCTTTAATCTGGGAAGGATTAGGTGGCGTTGAAAAACAATACACTTTTAATGATATTCGTTTACGAAGTAATACAATAGCTTCTTTTCTTAAAGATTTAGGAATAAAGAACGAAGACAGAGTATGTCTTTTTATGGATAAAATTCCTGAACTATATATAGGCTTTGTTGGAGTATTAAAGTTAGGTGCTGTAGCACAACCTCTTTTTTCTGCTTTTGGTGATGAATCATTACATGTAAGACTCGATAATGCTCAAACAACAGCTATTGTAACTCAACGTAAACATGTTTCCAAAGTAAGAAAAATTCTGGATCAAATGCCTTATGTAAAACACATTATTCTGGTTGACTATGATGGAAGCAAACCATTAAGAGAAAGAGAAGTTGCTTTTAATATGGATGAAGCCAAGCAGGTTGAAAATTTCGAATCATTCCCTACAAAAGCAGAATCTCCATCTGTTCTTCATTATACTTCAGGAACAACCGGACAGCCTAAAGGAGTTAAACACGTTCATTATTCTTTGATATCCCAATATTTAACAAGCAAATGGGTTTTAGATTTACAGGATGATGATATTTATTGGTGTACTGCCGACCCGGGATGGGTAACAGGAACATCGTACGGTATTATAGGACCATGGAGCCTTGGCATCACACAATGTGTACTGGACACTGGGTTCTCTGCCGAATCGTGGTATAAGTTTATCGAGAAAAGAAAAATTACCATGTGGTACTCTGCCCCTACAGCCATAAGATCTCTTATGAAAGCAGGTGATGAAATTATAAAACAATATGATCTTTCATCATTACGGCATTTAGCAAGTGTTGGAGAACCATTAAACGCTGAAGCAGTAATATGGTCAGAAAAAGTATTCGGAAAAGCGTTTTTGGATACGTACTGGCAAACAGAAACAGGATCGATGATGCTTACCAATTACCCGGGAATGAAAATTAAACCGGGATCAATGGGAAAACCTTTCCCAGGTATTACAGCAACTGTTCTTGACACAAAAACATTTGAACCGATTACTGAAACAGGAAAACCGGGATTAATAGGATTTAAACCGGGATGGCCTGCAATGATGCGCACTTACTGGAGAAACGAAGAAACATATCAGAAAAAATTCGAAAATGGCTGGTATCTGCCAGGTGACCGTGCATATATCGATATTGATGGATATTATTGGTTCATTGGCCGCGACGATGATGTAATTAATACAGGAGGACATCTTATTAGTCCTTTCGAAGTAGAATCAGCATTACTGGAACACGAAGCAGTAGCCGAATCGGCAGTTGTTGCAAAACCCGACGAAGTAAATATGGAGGTTGTTAAAGCTTTCGTAACTTTAAAACCCGGTTTTGAAGCCAACGACGATCTTGAGTTAAAAATCATGAATTTTATTCGCAAGAAATTATCACCACTTGCAATGCCACAGGAAATTGAATACAGAGACTCGCTTCCTAAAACACGAAGTGGTAAAATCATGCGACGTGTGCTGCATGCCCAGGAATGGGGCGAAGAAATCGGCGATATTTCAACTCTCGAAGACGATTAGACAATAAATATTAAACATAAATTAAAAACTAAAAAATACGAATTATGGAAAACATGAAAGAAATTATCCTGGAATATGTAATTGAAGAATATTGTGACGAAGAAAATGATGATGTAACATTTGATACTCCTTTAATTTCAGGAGGTATAGTTGACTCATTTTCAATGGTTTCTTTAAAAAGATTTCTTGAAAACAAGTATAAAATTTCTATTCCTGATGCAGATGCTTCACCTGAAGCTTTTGATACTGTGAATAAAATTGAAGTTTTAGTAAAAAGATTTCAATAAAATATTGGAGATGTCCAAAAAATTGATATTTCAGATTCACACTTCGACAAGCCTGCCTGCCGGCAGGCAGGCTCAGTGTGACATTCTTAAAATAAAAAAGTTGTCATATTGAGTTTATCGAAGTATAGACAACTTTTACACTTTTTTTTGGATAGCTTCTTTTTGTTTCATTTAAACCCTAATTATTATGGCATATTCAGATAAGATAAAAGAAATATATCAAAATCAGTTAAAAGGAATACAGGACGCCGGATTGTTTAAACAAGAACGGTTTATTCATTCATCGCAGGATGCTGAAATAGAAGTGGAGTTTCCAACAGGATCTACTCCTAAAAAAGTAATTAATGTTTGCGCAAATAACTATCTCGGACTTTCAAGTCATCCCGAAGTAATTAAAGCTGCACACGAAGGTCTCGACACACGCGGATACGGAATGTCTTCTGTACGCTTTATTTGCGGTACTCAGGATATTCATCGTGAATTAGAAAACAAAGTAAGTGAGTTTTTAGGAACAGAAGATACCATATTGTTTCCATCGTGTATGGATGCAAACGCTGGTGTTTTTGAAGCAATCCTTACCAGCGAAGATATAATGATTTCCGACAGGCTTGTACATGCATCAATTATTGATGGTATGCGTTTGTGCGCTGCACAACACGATACTTTCAAACACTCCGATATGGCTCACCTCGAAAAGAAATTACAACTGCATGCCAATAAAAGGTTAAAGGTTGTAATAAACGATGGTGTATATTCAATGGATGGCGATACTGCCAAACTAGATGAGATGGCTGCGCTTTGTGAAAAATACGATGCACTACTGTTTGTTGACGAATCGCATTCATCAGGATTTATCGGTAAAACAGGACGCGGAACACACGAAAAGTGTGGCGTAATGGGTAAAATCGATATTATTACTACAACATTTGGTAAAGCACTTGGTGGAGCATCAGGAGGTTGTGTTTCAGGACGTAAAGAAATTGTTGAAATGTGCCGACAAAAAGCACGTCCATATTTATTCTCAAATACCATTGCTCCTGTTGTTGTTAGTGGAGTTTTAAGAGTACTGGATATTCTTTCGCAAAGTACCGAACGCCGCGATAAGCTGGAAGCAAATACTAAGTTCTGGCGTAAAGGATTAAGCGAAGCTGGTTTTGTTTTAAAAGATGGTGATACTCCTATTGTTCCTGTAATGCTGTTTAATGCAAAATTAGCACAGGATTTCTCAAAAGATCTTTTCGATCTGGGTATTTATGCTATTGGTTTCTTCTTCCCTGTTGTTCCGCAAGGAGCAGCACGAATAAGAACACAAATATCGGCAGGACACGAAATGCACCACCTCGAAAAAGCACTTGATGCATTCATTCAGGTAGGTAAAAAGTATAATATCCTTGGAAAAACAAAACAGGAAATTATCGAGATGTACGGAAACTGACATTAAACAATTCTCATAAAACTAAAAGCTGCCTGAATTAACAGGCGGCTTTTTTTGTTCCCGTTCAAAACTAAAAGTCATTATGAGTAAAGTGAAGAATCTTTACTCTGCTTACACGCGTGCATTAATGCAACCGAATATCTTCGCTGCGAAGTATATTAAAATAAAATTTATCCCTCATCATAATAGAAATACGATTATTACAAATAGCGATTTATAATTTGTCTAATTTGTATCATATACATACAAGTAGTAACTTTAATTACTTTTAGCAATGATTAAAAAGAATACAAAATGAGAGAAAAAAAAGATTTAAAATTAGCTGTACTTATTGATGCAGATAATATTCCTTACTCAAATATAAAAGGAATGCTCGATGAGATTGCAAAACTTGGGATACCGACAATTAAGCGAATTTATGGAGATTGGACAAAACCAACTGTTTCTGGTTGGAAACCGGCATTACTTGAGCATGCAATAACTCCAATTCAACAATATAGTTATACTACAGGAAAAAATGCTACCGATTCTGCAATGATTATTGATGCTATGGACATTTTACATAGCGAGAAAGTAGACGGATTTTGTCTTGTTTCCAGCGACAGTGATTTTACTCGATTAGCAACCAGATTAAGAGAATCAGGAATGTTAGTTATTGGGATAGGCGAAAAGAAAACGCCTAATCCGTTTATTGTTGCATGCGATAAGTTTATTTATATTGAAATTATTGGGGCTAAAGATATTCCAAAAACAACAACTACAAAAACTACTTCGACTCCAGTCCAAACAGCAGAAATTGATTCGATTGACAGTAAGTTTATTAAATTATTAAAATCATCAATTGAAGATATAGCTGAAGATGATGGATGGGCATTTCTCGCTGAAGTTGGAGCATTGATTATTAAAAAGAAACCTGATTTTGATCCAAGAAATTATGGATTTTCAAAACTTACTCCACTGATAAAATCATTAAAAAAGTATTTTGATGTTGATGAAAGAGAAGTTGAAAAGACTCATATAAAACATATTTATGTGAAAATAAAAAAATAATATATGAAAACAATTGGTTTAATCGGTGGGATGAGCTGGGAATCATCTCTTGAATATTATCGAATTATTAACGAAAAAATTAAAAAAGAGCTTGGTGGATTGCATTCAGCAAAATCTATTATGTATTCTGTAGATTTTGAAATAATAAAAGTGCTTCAACACGAAGGCAAATGGGATGAGTTAACAAGAATAATGATTGATGCAGCCAAAAGTCTGGAAAAAGCCGGCGCTGACATGGTTTTGATATGTACAAATACTATGCACAAAATGGCAAATGAAGTACAAGACAATATTAATTTGCCTTTAATTCATATTGCAGATACAACAGCACAATCTATTCAAAATCAAGATCTCAAAAAAGTAGGGCTTTTAGGTACAAAATTTACAATGGAACATGATTTTTATAAAAATCGCTTATCAGAAAAACACGGTTTGGATGTTGTAATTCCAAACTATGAAGATAGAGAAATCGTTCACACAATTATATACAATGAACTTTGTCTTGGGAATATAAAAGATTCATCGAAAAAAGAATACATCCGAATTATTGGAAATCTTATTCGGAATGGTGCCGAAGGTATAATATTGGGATGTACCGAAATCCCTTTATTAGTTAAACAGGAAGATGTTGCAGTACCGATTTTTGACACAACAACAATACATGCAGAAAGTGCTGTTTTAGAAGCAATAAAAAGATGAAAACTACGGCAATCCCAGTCACATTTATACTTGGGAGAATAACCATCGAAATATCCTACTCCTTTTACATTGTTCAAAAATACTTCCGGGCTGTAGTAAAAAAAACAAAACTTCAATTTATAATCATTCTAACATAACGCTCGAGAACCTATTAATAAAGGCTTACAGAAAGCCCCAACACAACCTAAGCATCTCTTTTTAAAAAACTACATAAACAGGGGGTCACCTTTTGGGTATTTCCGGAATTAATAGGTGAAGGGCAACAATATACAAACAAGATGTGCTTGTAATAATTAGTTGTTAATAAATAGCAAAACAAGAAGAACCCGCTGACGCGGAAATGTTTTCCGTGCCTTTTATTCCCTTGTTTGGCATAACATCTTCGCTAGGCTTGACAAAAAAGAATTAAACGGTTAAAACGAAATATTAATAAAAAAATCTATAAATTATGTTTAACTCAACCATTCTTGAAGTAATAATCGGTTTGGTATTTTTATACCTGCTGTTTAGTTTATTAGCAACATTTGTTAATGAAATCATTTCCACTTTTTTCAAATTCAGAGCTACACAACTGAAAAAAGCTATTAAAAATATGATGGATAACGATGCCGAAGAAGGAAGAAAACTCTTCGATAAATTTCACAAGCATCCTTTAATTCAGTCATTTGTAAAAAAGAAAGGAAAAGGATTTCCTTCGTACATTGAGCCTAAAAAGTTTGCTAATGTAATTGTTGATATTTACAATGAAGATAAGATCTCAAAAACTAAGGACGAGATTAAAGAAACCATTGCAAAGCTACCAGAGCATAATTACTTGCGACATATATTGTTAAACTACATCGAAAAAGGTGAAGATAAAGCCGAAGAACTACAAAATAATATTGAAGACTGGTTTAACTCTGTTATGGAGCGAACTTCGGGTTGGTATAACCGATACATTAAAGTATGGACATTAGCCATTGCATTTGTCATTGCTCTCCTATTTAATTTCGATACAATACATGTATATCAGCGATTATCGAAAGATTCCAAGGTACGTAAAGAGCTGGTTCAGTATGCCGATGATAATATTGATAAATATACTGAATATGTAAAGATTGACACAACAGATGATAGAACTGATACAGCTCTCATAGAAAAAATGGATTCTCTTAAAAAAGAAATTGATGTTATTATCGACGAAGAAATTGCTTCCATTGAACAAATGGCAGGTATAGGTTGGAAAAAAGGAGAATTCAACAAAGTCTTTAAAGATTTTTGGAGTTTAACTTTCTTGTTTAAACTCTTTGGTTGGATTATTACAGCCCTGGCCATTTCACTGGGCGCACCATTCTGGTTCGACATTCTTAATAAAGTGATGAGGCTACGAGGAACAGGGAAGAAAGAAAAAATACAGCAAAGCACAACATGATAAAATGTACATATTAATAACTTAAAATAAATAACATTATGCGTAAAACTTATCGTTACAGAAATTTATCATTTGCAATTACAGATGAAGAAGAAGCAAAATTTACCGTTGAATTTATTTCAGATGGGAATGAAGGGCAAACCGTTATAAATATACCTGGTGATAAAGATCCTGAAATTGATGATGAAGGCACGGTTTCGTTAGGAAAAGGAAAAGACCTTCGCAGTGATACAACTATAAGCTTTTCTGACATGTCAAATGCTTTACCGGAAGAAGATGAAATTAGAATTCGATACAAGATTAATAATCGAACTATTAAAGAACATGTCAACAAAAAATCAGTTGAAGATAAACCAATAATCATTTTATTTATCAAATTCCCTAAATCATGAAAACGTTTTTTTTAATTTCATTTGCGGTCTTCACTTCGATGATTCTAAATGCACAAGATAATCTTAAAGATATTACTGCACCAACTTCACCTGCTTCCTCTGTATTAGGAATAGAATCAAGTACTGTGCTTACCCCTAAATCTTATCAAGCTTTAGAAACTGCGCTATATTCAAATTTCTTAAACGAAGATGGAAGTGTAATTATTCCTAATGACTTTGCCCTTGAGTTTACTCCATATTGGACAAAAAATCATGGTTTAAGCTTAGAAGAGTATTTATATCCTAAAAGTCTAGTAGATCAACTTATTCGAAGTTCATCATTTTCACTCGCATCAACTCAAAATTTTCTTTTAGGAGATAGTACTAAAACCAATGGTATAGCTTTTGGTTATCGCGCAACATTTTTTATAGGAAACAAAAATGACCGTAAAACAATAACAAAATACAGAGACAAACTTGCTGCAAACCAACTTGCATTAGCCAGAATTGGTGCAGAAGCGGAATTGTTAGTGCTAAAAGATCATATTAATAATAAAAGTGATTTTATAAAGGGAATTGAAAATACGATAACCAGTGCAATTAAAAGTTATGTAAAAGATATTTCGCAAGATGATGCTGAAAAATATACAAAAGAAATTTTCGAAGATGTTAATCAACTTCCAGAATTAAATAAGGATAATCCTGATAGTTTTCTAGATTCATTATATCGTATTGTTGATTCTAATATTGATACAACAGATGTATTTGAAAAATTCAAATCTTATATTAATAAAAGACAAGGCTTTTCTTTGGATGTTGCTTATGGAATTTTATTCAATTTCCCCACTAATAATTTTGAATTTTCTTATGGTCCTCGCCAATCCTTTTGGTTAACTCCAACTTATCGATTTAAGGACGAATGGAGTAAATTAAAAGCAATGGCTGTATTGCGATACGAATGGTATAATACCGATTATTACAAAAGGTATTTCCCTGATGCAACAGTTTATGAAAACAATTTTAGTTATGGTATTGCTATTGCTGGTGAGTTTAAAAAGTTTACTCTTCAATTCGAATACGTTGGTCGAAGCAGCAATTCTGAAACTCCAACTGGTGCGTTTGTAAATGGAAAAGAAACATACACAAAAGATACTTATTCTGACATACAATACAGTGGAACTTTCAGTTATCGTTTAAGCGACCAACTTGTTATATCTTATAGCCTTGGGAAACAATTTGAGCCAATAATGAATCCAGAAAACACCCTTATTTCATTACTAAGCTTAAATTACGGATTTGGAAGTCCAACGAAAGAAAATTTAAAAAAATAACCCTTTATACTTATGAAAATTCTTAAACAAAAAAAACACCTCTGTTTATTATTTATAATTGCAATAATAAGCAGCTGCACCACTGTAACAAATGATCCTCTGCCCTCATGGAATAGTACTTCGGAAAAAGACAAAATTATTGATTTTGTAGAAAATATAGTTCCGCAAATTCCTGTTGATGATAGGTTAGCCGTATTTGATATGGACGGTACTGTTGCATGTGAAGCTCCTCTCTGGATGGAAATGTATTGTGCCGTGCAAGGATTGTGCATGCAAGTGGGTAAAGACAGCTCTTTGTTGCAATATCCAATGTATCAATATGCCATTAAACTTAGAGAAAATCCCAAAGATACCTCAGTAACAAACCATTGGGGAAGTTCCATTGACGAAATGGTTCATTCTGCTTTTAAGAAATGGGACAACGAGGAGTATATTCGTTTTTGTTCAGCCTACTTAGATACTGCCATGAATCGCGATTATAACATTACACTGGCAAAAACTTTTTACCCACCAATGCTTGAATTGTTGAGATATTTGCAAGCAAACGATTTTGAGGTGTACATAGTTTCCGGATCTTTGCAAGGATTATTATGGAGCGTTTGCCCTGATGCTATTGGATTTGATCGACAGCATCTGATTGGAACCACTCAGGCAATGCACCCGGTTTATTATCCCAACGATAAAACAGCCTTTATACTTGAAGCAGATATTTTTCCTCCTTCCAATAACAAGGATGGCAAATCGCTTAACATTTACAGTCACATAGGAAAAACACCCGTGTTTGCATTTGGCAACACCACAGGCGATTGGGGTATGTTTCATTTAACCTCAACGAACACATTGCCTAATATTTCGTTTTTATTAAACCATAACGATTCTTTGCGAGAATATGTATACCCACCTTGGCATGGCACTCCATGTCCGGCATGGAAAGATACAATGGCCATTAATGGCTGGAACATTGTAAATATGAAAGAAAATTTCAATACTGTTTTTTAAGCCTGAAATATGAACCCTCCCCTGCTCGGCGTAGTCTCCAGACTACGTCGTATTCAATAATTTTAAACGCCTTTAATTAGCGCAAACCTACATGTCGTTAGACAGGTTTCCATTTTCTCTTTGTGGTAATTTTTTATTATTCTTCTCTTTTCAATATTTCTATTGCTCCAATCAACTCTTTTAACAGCTCTCCAACACCAGTCATTTGTTCATCATGAATATCTCCATTATCAACATATAGGTCAGTAGTTCTTTCCAGTTCTTTAACTTTATAAGCTTCAAGTACATTTTCTATTGACACTTTATGTCTTACAGATAAGCTTTTAATATCGTCTAGGAAAGATTCAACTTCCTTTTTTTCAACCGAATAACGAATTCTAACATTCTGATTAAATAATGTTCCCATAATTGTATTTATTTTAAGTTACTACTAAAGCAAAATAATAGTTTAAATTCATCATTGTCCAGTCTAAGTTATTAACATAATGTTAAAATCTCTTCTCACACAAATTTAACAAAACCTAATCTGTCCGTATTAGTTTGTTTAAAGAACCTCTCCCATTTCCTTGACATTAACCTAACAATTTTTTAATTTAGCTATTCTAAATAATTAAACATTAAAGAACGATTACGAATACGAAAGGGAGAAGTATTAAAAAAGTATTGTAATGGTTCAGGTCTTTAATCAAATTCCATTTTCATTCTTTGTCAATTTACAAGGACTAATTTTTAGTACCCTCAATTATCATATCTCAATTTTATTATTCAATTTACCTTTTAACCCTTATTCATTATGAAACTCGAAGATTTTATTCAACAGGCAATGGCAACTATTTCCGACAATCCTTTAGATAGGATACCAGCAAAGGTTACCCAAATGATGACTCATCCCGGCTATTGGGATTGTTTCTTCCTCATCTAAGGAGAAAGAAAATAAGTTAAGTATTTAATCTACAGTGTTTTTTGTACATGTAATTTCATTCCAAAATAGCAATCCCAATTTGGGTCATGCGTTGCACAAAACAGGAAAAAATACGACATTTAGAAATGCCATCGGTATAACGCGCACATGTTCCTACAATTCTGGCTTTAGATGGTCAGCTTAAAAACAACGCTTTGCGTTTTGAAAAAACAATACTACTTTTACATTCGAATATCTAATTTGGTTAAAATAAATACATGCAATTTTAAAATCATGATTATGAAAAAAATAATTGTCATTGTAATAATATTGGGATTATTTAGTTGTGAAAAGGACAACACACCACACATAAATAAAATTAAACCTTATAAAATTATTAGTTATTACTTCGAAGAAAAAGATACAAGTTATTTCACATATAATGGAATTGATCCTGTTAGAATAGAATCAACAAATAGTTATAATATCCTGGAATATTCTTCAAGTAAACTTGTAAAACAAAAAGTTTATCGAAATGGCGATGAAATTCCTTGGCTTTACTTAGAATATAATTACAATAACCAGAATGAAATTGATAAGGTTAGTTATTATATAAATGTAAATAGTACTGTAGAAGAGTGGACAGGAGAACCAATAGATGAATATAGGCTAAGTGCACACTATGCTTATGAATATAGTGATAATCTAATAACTAAAGAGTTTTACATTGAACATAGTGATACTTCCTCTTATAATACATTTGAATACGACCTATCTGGCAATATTTCAAAAAAGATTCGATATCGTAGAAATGGTATGACAGGTAATTTTGAAGAATCTTCTGTTTACATATACACTTATGATGATAAGAACCATTATTTAAAAGATATTTCCTTACTTGATATAGCAAGTTTCTCATCAAAAATAAATAATATACTTTCAGAAGAAAGAATTGCTAATGGGGAAACAGAAATAACAGAGAACACTTATTTGTATAACGATAATGAATACCCCATATTATTCATTTCAGATAATGATACAGTTTGGCAAATAGAGTACATTGAAGAGTAAATTCTTATTTTTTATTATTGGCATAATAGACAAAAATATTGATATAAAGAGTAAAAGCGCAGCCAATAGGTTGCGCTTTTACATGAATATCCTAAATTTGTCTATTCAACTAAATTCAATTCTTTAGCGGTTGCTTTTCTTGTATTTCTACAAAGCTGTGGATCATCAACCAAT
>JAIORB010000018.1 GCA_021108325.1 Bacteroidales bacterium
AAACAAATCCCAATATATCAGTTATAGGTTCCGACGAAAATTATTTACTTACTTCAGGGTACGAAATAAAAGAAGGAAGAAATTTTTCTATAAATGAAATATCATCGAATGCTCATGTTGTTATAATAGGCTTGAGCTTGGCTAATGATATTTTTGCTGAAGGCGAAGAAGCTTTGGATAAGGTTATCAGCATAGGAAATGGGAAATATAAAGTGATTGGAGTATTACTGGAAAAAGGTTCAAGTTTTGGATCGGCTGGCGATAAAATATGCATATTACCTATAACCAGTGTCCGTCAATATTTTTCCAGACCTAATATGAATTTTAGGATATCTGTATTACCTAATGATTCTAAATTATTAAAAGCTGCAATTAACGAAGCTGAAGGTATTTTCAGAGTAATAAGAAAACTTAGAAGTTTTGAAAACAGTAATTTTTCAATTGAAACAAGTGATAGTTTATCAAACTTGTTAATAAAAAATATAAGTTATGTAACAATTGCTGCAACTATTATCGGCATAATTACGTTATTGGGAGCAGCAATTGGATTAATGAATATTATGCTGGTATCGGTTACAGAACGAACCAGAGAGATTGGTATTCGTAAGGCTATTGGAGCAAAGGCATCAACAATAAGGCGTCAGTTCCTTTACGAATCAATATTGATAGGGCAACTTGGTGGTTTTTTTGGTATAATTTTAGGAATTTTAATTGGGAATGTCGTATCTTTAATAACTGGTGGAATATTTATAATTCCATGGCTTTGGATACTGGGTGGAGTAGTTCTATGTTTCATAGTAGGCTTGGTATCAGGATTGTTTCCTGCGATTAAAGCTTCGAAACTTGATCCTATTGTTTCATTACGTTACGAATAATATTTTATAATTATGAATGAATTGGTTATTGAAAAAACAGTTAAAACTCCATACGTTAATTTCGATGCCCAAGGCGGAATTTTAAAAGTAATTGGCAGATCTATTCCCGAAAATCCTGAAGAATTTTATAGTACTTTGTTTGATTGGGTAAACGACTATTTTAAAGATCCGCAAAATGAAACCCTTGTAAATATACAACTTGAATATATTAACAGCGGTTCATCAAAATTTATTTTAGATTTTTTTCAGTTATTTCAAGAATATAAAGCCAAGGGACACAATTGTAAAATAAGCTGGTATTACGAAGAAGATGACGAAGCTGTTTTGGAGTTAGGCAAACATTATCAAACTATTATTGATGTTCCTTTTAAATTAATTGAAATTTATTAATCCAAAAACTTTATTATTATAAAAAAGCCTGAAACAATAATTGTTTCAGGCTTTTTAAATTATATTATTTACTATTAAAATAGTTTCTCAATTAAATCAACAACCCGGCAAGAATATCCCCATTCATTATCGTACCACGAAATAACTTTAACAGTTTTTCCAATAACCATTGTACTTAATGCATCAAAAATTGATGAATGTGGGTTATGAATAATATCGACAGATACAATTGGATCTTCAGTATATTCTAAAATACCTTTCATTGCACCTTCAGCAGCTTCTTTCATTGCAGCATTAACCTCTTCAATAGTAACTTCCCTTTTTAAATTTGCTACCAAATCAATCATTGAACCTGTAGCTGTTGGTACACGAACAGCCATTCCGTCAAGTTTACCTTTTAATTCGGGTATGATTTTGCCTACAGCCGATGCAGCCCCGGTTGTAGTTGGAATTTGGGAAACTGCTGCTGACCTTGCACGACGAAGGTCGGAATGAGGAGCATCAAGAATCATTTGATCGTTAGTGTACGAATGTATTGTTGTCATCAAACCATTTTCAACACCAAATTTATCATTTAAAACTTTAACAACAGGTGCTAAACAATTTGTTGTGCAAGATGCGTTAGAAACACATTGGTCTTCTGATTTAAGATCCTCTGTATTAACACCAAGTACAATCATATTATCAATCTGATCCTTTGCAGGAACTGTAAGTAATACCTTTTTAGCTCCATTCTTTAAGTGATCACCATAACCACCTTTTTCGCTTTCTTTATTTCTGAAAATACCAGTTGATTCAACCACAACATCAGGAGTTTCTCCCCAGGATATATTTATTGGGCTTCTTTCGGAACTTACTTTAATTTTTGTACCGTTTACTATAATTCCATCATTATCAAAAGAAATATCACCATTGAACTTTCCCTGGGTGGAATCATATTTTAACAGATGAGCAAGTGTTTTTGTGTCAGTTAAATCGTTAATTCCAACTATTTCAACATCATCCCTTTCAAGAACAATTTTAAATACATTACGGCCTATTCTTCCAAAACCGTTAATAGCAACTTTTATTTTTGACATTATCTTAGCTTTTTGAGTGAAAATTTATTTAACCTCAAAATTATATATTAAAAAGGATTTCATCAAGAAATTAAAAAGAATTAATCTAAATAATTAATAAAAAATAATCTAAAGGCTTTGCTACAATCAGTTAAATATTTTTAGTTTTTTCTTTCGTTTCTTTAAATATTCATCTGATATTTCCTGAGCATTTACAATTTTCCCAAAACGATAACTTACAAATAATGTAAAATAAAATTGCTGGTTATCATCAACTGCCATTATTTCCAAACTATTTAAATAAGCCTGAATCATAACTCCAGCCTCAAGTGCATGTATAAGTGTTTCGGATTGACTAAATTCGAAATTAACTCCTGCCTTTAAATAAGCTCCGGGAACTAACTTAATTTCATCAAATCCATCAAAAAAGGATGATTTACCACTAATATCACCAGATGTATGAATATCCGGGTTAAATTTTTCTTTACGAATGCCATAAACACTGTCATTTACAGGATAAAGAATTTCGTAATAAATGGGTTTTAAAAATGCAACCGAAAGGCCTGTACTATAAAAATATCGGATTGCAACACTCCCGGGATCTCGCTTACTAAACATTTCATATTGCTTACCATAACCAACACGCAAATCAAAAACATAATTTAATTTTCCAAAAACAAAAGATTCTGAATAAATAAAAGTAGATGATGATTTTATTTCTTTGGGATGTTTTATTATCGAAAAATCAACTTCGTAATTTCTTTTTTCGAAATAATTGATTCGATCGCCATAGCGATATCCTATACCCCAACCATTAGTGTTTAGCTGGAGACCCAAGGTTTTCTCGTTACGATAAAAGATTTTTGGCATATCCTCAGATATTTCCTGACAATATGCATTTAGTGTAAGTATTGAAAGTAAAAATACTGAAAGTAAGGATCTTAGGTTCATAAAATAAAAAACTGTCTCAAAAGTAAAAGTAACAATTTTGAGACAGATTATGAGTAATTACTCAATATTCCTGTAATTATTTACTTATTCTGGTATTTACTATCCGTTAATTTCTGTCTGCTCAACCTCAACCTGTCCATAAGCAGGACAATCCCTGCTTTTGCAAGAATTTAAAATTGCAAGAACAAAAAATGAGAATAAAACTGCTACAATAATCTTTTTCATGATGGTTTAGTTATAATTTAAATAATAATTTGTTTTTTACTCAAAAAAAAATGATGTGATCAAATCTATAAAAAAAAAATAATAAAAGAAAATTTAAACGTTTTGTTCTATCTCAACTGTATTATCAGAATAAGCAGGACAATTTTGATTAAACTTGCAAGAACCACATAATACTAACAATAATACCAATCCAACTAATAATACTCCAACCTTTTTCATCTGTCTTAATTTAATAAAATTTTAATACTACTTTTTTTATAATAACTAAGCATATATACGCTAAGGTTATTCTATAGTTTCCACTTTAAAAAAATAATTCCAGGCTTTCATCAACGAAATTATGACGTTCATCAAATTTACAAAAAAACCAGAGATAATCAATCCCTGGTTTTAAAACATTTTATGATTTAGTATTGTTCATTTAATTCATTTAGTCCAGTACAGGAATCCTTCCAGGAGTCCATGGAGCCTTAACATTTTCAATTTTGTTCTCTAAATTCATTATATGAATTTTTATTTAGGTAATTTCACTTTATAATCAACTTTAAATTTACCTTTTGTAATTGCCTGTAATTTACCTTTTAATAATCGTCTTTTAATCGGTGCAACTTTATCGGTAAACAATATTCCTTCAGTATGATCGTACTCATGCTGAATTACTCTTGCAGCTATTCCTTCAAACCATTCATCATAAAAATTAAAATTTTCATCGTAATATTCCATTCTTACTTTAGAAGGGCGAACTACATCTTCTCTTATAAGCGGAATACTCAAACACCCCTCATTAAATGGTAAGTTATCACCTTCTCTTTCTGTAATTTTGGCATTAATAAAAACTTTTTTAAAATCTTTTAACTTAGGTTCGTCCTCTTCCAGTGGTGCACAATCGATAACAAATAAACGAATAGATTTACCAACCTGCGGTGCTGCCAACCCAAGACCATCAGACTGATACATTGTCTCCCACATATCGTCAATAAACTTATCCAGCTCCGGATAGTTCTTATCAATTTCCTGTGCCACTTTTCTTAATACCGGCGAACCATATATTACTATAGGATAAATCATGTCAATATTTTGTTCTTTGTTCTAAATACGATTGTAAAATTATTGTAGCACTAATGGTATCCACCAATGCCTTATTCTGTCTGGCCTTCTTTTTTAATCCTGCATCTATCATTGTCTGATGCGCAATTTTTGATGTAAATCGTTCATCAACCAATTTCACCATCATATCAGGATAAGTTTTTGTTAGTTTTTTCAAAAATGGATTAATAAACCTAACAGCTTCTGATGCCTGATTGTTCATTTGTTTTGGATATCCCACTACAATACACTCAACATCTTCTTTTTCAAGATACTCAGCTATAAAATTCCAAATATCTTTAGAATGAATTGTAGTTAATGCATTAGCTATTATCTGCAAAGGATCTGTTACTGCTAAACCAACCCTTTTTCTTCCATAATCAATAGCTAAAATTCTGCCCAAAACATTTTATTTAATATAGCATGCAAAGTTAAATATTTTGTACTATTAAAATCAAAAAAATACCTTTAAACATTAGTTTTATTATTTCAGCTATTTTCTTAACTTGCTATTTTAGTTTTAAATTCTAAATATCAGGTAAACACATGTAAGTATTTAACCGGTATTTATTAATATGTTATGAATAAATTGCTATGGGCAAAGAAATCAAATTTAGTTTAGTATATCGCGATATGTGGCAATCATCCGGCAAGTATGTTCCAAGAGTTGATCAACTAAAACAAATTGCTCCGGTAATTATTGACATGGGTTGTTTTTCGAGAATAGAAACAAACGGTGGAGCTTTTGAGCAGGTTAATTTATTATATGGCGAAAATCCGAATAAAGCAATAAGAGAATGGACCAAACCATTTAATGACGCTGGTATTGAGACTCACATGCTCGAAAGAGCACTGAATGGAATAAGGATGTTTCCCGTACCTGCCGATGTGCGCAGATTAATGTTTAAAGTAAAAAAAGCACAAGGAGTTGATATTGCCCGTTCGTTTTGTGGTTTAAATGATCATCGAAACCTGGAACTTTCAATAAAATATGCAAAGGATGCAGGAATGATTTCGCAAGCTACTTTAAGTATAACACATTCCGATATACATACCGTTGAATACTTTATGGGTGTTGTGGATAAAGTAGTTGAGTACGGTACTGATGAAATTTGCTTGAAAGATATGGCCGGTGTTGGCCGTCCTGTTACGCTTGGAAAACTAGTAAGTGAGATTAAGAAAAAATACCCGCATATACTAGTACAATATCACGGTCACTCCGGACCAGGATTTTCTGTTGCATCAATATTAGAAGTTGCAAAAGCAGGAGTTAATTACGTTGATGTTGCAATGGAGCCTCTTTCATGGGGCATGGTTCATCCTGATGTAATTACTATTCAAGCAATGCTTAAAGATGCCGGATTTATAGTTCCTGAAATAAACATGAAAGCTTATATGAAAGCAAGAGCTTTAAACCAGGAATTTATTGGTGATTTTTTAGGATATTTTATAAACCCCAAAAATAGATATATGTCATCTTTACTTGTACAAGCAGGATTGCCCGGGGGAATGATGGGAAGTATGATGGCAGATTTAAAAGGGATACAGCAGGGATTAAACCAAACACTTGAAGCACAAGGAAAGGAAAAACTTACTGAAGACGATCTACTGGTTAAATTATTTGATGAAGTAATTGATATTTGGCCTAAACTGGGAAATCCTCCCCTCGTAACACCGTTTAGTCAATATGTAAAAAATATTGCCTTACTTAATGTAATGCAAGAAATACAAGGTAAAGATAAATTTGCAATAATTGACAATAATGCTTGGGATATGATTATTGGTAAAGCCGGTAAGTTACCCGGAAAACTGGATCCAAAAATTATTGAAATTGCAAGTAATCTTGGAAAAGAATTCTATACAGGTGTACCGCAAGATAACTATCCGAATGAACTTGATAAATATAGAAAGGAAATGGAAGAAAATGGTTGGGAATTAGGAGAAGATGATGAAGAATTATTTGAATTTGCAATGCACGAGCGTCAATATCGTGATTTTAAATCTGGTTTGGCAAAAAAGAGATTTAATGATGAAATTCAAAAATTAAGAGAAGAAACTAAAAAACCTGCAGCAGAAGCTGAACATGTTAAAGCCGATCCGAATAAAAAAGATATTTTTTCACCTTACATGGGAAGAATTTTTTACAATCTTAATTACTTTATTGAAGAACAGGCTGTTGAACTGGGCAACCAGGTAAAAAAAGGACAGCGAATATGCTATATTGAAACCAATTACACATACGATGAAATAGTTTCAGAATACGATGGTGAAGTTGATGAAATCTTCTTTAAACACGGAGATATGGTTTCAAAAGGTGATGTAATTGTCAGGTTGAAATAAAAAAAGCAGGATAAATCCTGCTTTTCTATCTAAGTTATATAATCTTAATTAGAAGCTAACCTTTTATAACTGTTGTATCTCCATTTTGCATCTTCTTCTGCTTGTTTAAACAAATTGTCTGCAACTTCAGGAAATGATTTCGTTAATGAAGTATAACGCACCTCACTCTTCAGAAATTCTTGAAACTTATTCCAGTCTGGTTCTTTAGAGTCAAGCTGGAAAGGATTTTTACCTTCTGCCTCCAATAATGGATTAAATCGGTAATTATGCCAATAACCAGCTTCTACAGCTAATTTTGTTTCTAGTTGAGTTTTTCCCATTCCTAATCTTAGTCCATGGTTAATACATGGAGAATAAGCTATAATTAATGATGGCCCGGGATAAGCTTCAGCTTCTTTAAGCGCTTTAAAATATTGATTTTGGCTAGCTCCCATTGCAACTTGTGCAACATAAACATGTCCATAAGACATAACCATCATTCCAAGATCCTTTTTACGTAATCTCATTCCAGCAGCAGCAAATTTAGCAACAGCACCAACAGGAGTAGCTTTAGATGCCTGGCCTCCTGTATTAGAATACACTTCTGTATCAAGTACAAGAACGTTTACATCCTCACCGGTAGCCAATACATGATCTAAGCCTCCGTATCCAATATCATAAGCCCAACCATCACCACCAAATATCCATGTAGATTTCTTAATAAGATATTGTTCTAATGATAAGATCTCCTTTGCTATTTGATTATTTTCTTTCTTACAAGCTTTAACAACTTTTGCGGATGCTATTTTTGAGCCTTCAGCATCAATCACATTTTCCATCCATTCTTTAAATGCAGCTTGAGTATCAGCAGAAACCTCATTCATCGAAGCATTCATTTTCTCTGCAATTCTTGTACGAAGTTTTTCAATACCTATATGCATTCCCAATCCATACTCAGCATTGTCTTCAAATAATGAATTAGCCCATGCAGGACCTTTCCCTTCACTATTTGTACAATACGGAGTAGAAGGAGCAGAACCGCCGTAAATTGATGAACATCCAGTTGCATTAGCTACCATCATTCGGTCACCAAATAATTGTGTAATCGCTTTAATGTATGGTGTTTCACCGCAACCAGCACATGCACCACTAAATTCAAATAACGGCTGAGCAAACTGGCTATTCTTAATACTCTTCTCTTTTGGAAGAATAGTATCTTTATAACCAACTTTATTATGCATATAGTCCCAACGCTCATCTTCAACCAATTGTGAATCGAGAGGCTTCATTACCAGAGATTTTTCTTTAGATGGACAAACATCAGCACAATTACCACAACCTGTACAATCAAGAGGACTAACCTGAATTTTGAATTTATATTCTTTAGTACCACCAGTTCCCTGAATTGCTTTGGTTCCCTTAGGTGCATTCTCCAATTCTTCATCAGTTAATAAGAATGGTCTGATTGCAGCATGAGGACAAACATAAGCACACTGGTTACACTGAATACAATTATCAGCGATCCATTCAGGAACAGTTACAGCAACACCACGTTTTTCATAAGCAGTTGTACCTGCGGGGAAAGTTCCGTCTTCTCTTCCAATAAATGCACTTACAGGAAGATCATCTCCCTTTTGAGCATTAATTGGCTCAGCAATATTCTTTATAAAATCAGGAATATTTCTATCGTCTGTTTTTGCTTTAATTTCAATGTTTTTCCATTCAGCAGGAATAATAACTTCTTCAGCATCACCTCCACGCTCAACAGCAGCTTTATTCATATTTACAATATCTTCACCTTTTTTGCCAAAGGTTTTAACAATTGCTTTCTTCATTTCTTCAACTGCACTATCGTAAGGAATTACATTTGAAATTTTAAAGAAAGCAGATTGCATAATAGTATTTGTTCTGTTACCCAGGCCAATTTCTTCAGCAATTCTTGTTGCATTTATTATGTAACATTTAATCTCTTTTTCTGCTAAAGTTTTCTTCATCTCGTCAGGGAAATGATTTTTAGTTTCTTCAGCACTCCAGGTACTATTTAATAAAAAAGTACCACCTTGTTTAATTCCTTTTAACATATCATATTTATTAAGATATGCAGGAACATGACATGCAACAAAGTCAGGAGTACCAACTAAATATGGTGAACGAATCGGGCTATCGCCAAAACGTAAATGTGAAACAGTAATACCACCGGATTTTTTTGAATCGTAAGCAAAGTATGCCTGAGCATATTTATCGGTTGAATCACCGATGATTTTTATTGAGTTTTTGTTTGCTCCTACTGTTCCGTCGGAACCTAAGCCATAAAATTTACCTTCGAAAGTACCTTTAGGTACTACACTAATTTCAGGTAACAATGGTAAAGAGGTAAATTTAACATCATCTACAATACCTAATGTAAAATGATTTTTTGGTTCTGGTAAATTTAAATTATCATACACAGAAATAATTTGAGCAGGAGTAGTATCTTTTGAGCTTAATCCATAACGTCCACCAACAACTATTGGAGCATTCTCTTTTCCATAAAATAATTCTCTTATATCAAGATATAAAGGTTCTCCGTTTGCTCCCGGTTCTTTTGTTCTGTCTAAAACAATAATACGTTTTACTGATTTAGGAAGAACTTTTCTGAAATATTTTTCTGAAAATGGTCTGTATAAGTGAACAGTAATTAAGCCAACTTTTTCTCCTTGTGCTAATTTGTAATCAATTACTTCTCTTATTGTTGAAGTAACAGATCCCATGGCAACTATAATATTTTCAGCATCTTCTGAACCATAGTATGTAAACGGATGGTATTCACGACCGGTAAGTTTGGTTATTTCCTGCATATACTCTTCAACCATATCAGGAATTGGGTCGTAAAATTTATTTATAGCTTCGCGAGTCTGGAAGTAAATATCAGGATTTTGTGCTGTACCACGGGTTACAGGATGCTCAGGATTTAATGCATTATCTCTGAACTTTTGTAAAGCATCATAATCTATTAATTCAGCTAAATCTTCATTTTCAAAATATTCTACTTTCTGAATTTCGTGAGAAGTTCTGAACCCATCGAAGAAATGAAGAAAAGGAATTCTTGATTTGATAGATGCAAGGTGAGCAATACCGGCAATATCCATTATTTCCTGAACACTACCTGTTGCTAATAAAGCAAATCCTGTATTACGAACAGCCATTACATCACTATGATCACCGAAAATTGAAAGAGCCTGAGCTGCTAAACTTCTTGCGCTTACATGAAATACTCCCGGCAATAACTCACCGGAAATTTTATACATATTAGGGATCATTAATAATAAACCCTGAGATGCAGTAAAAGTAGAAGTTAATGCACCGGCTTGTAATGATCCATGTAAAGTACCTGAAGCGCCTCCTTCTGACTGCATTTCAACAACTTTAACCTGGTCACCAAAGATATTTTTACGTCCGTAAGAAGCCCACTCATCAACATATTCTGCCATAGTTGAAGATGGTGTAATCGGATAAATCGCTGCAACTTCACTAAACATATAAGCTACATGAGCAGCTGCATAGTTACCATCGCAGGTTATAAATTTCTTATTTTTTGACATTTCAAACTCCTTAATTTATTTATTAAAAGATAATTAACTTTAGTTTTTGGAACTACAAAAATAAAACAAAAATCTCATTTATGATATTCTTGAAGTCGAAAATAACCTGTTATTAAAATTATTCATATAAATTTTAAATAAGCACGCATCTCTCTAATACACAAACAAAAAATGCGGAAATTAATCCGCATTTTTTATATAATGTGTTGTGAAACATTTAGTCAGCATTCATTGAAACTATGAATTCTTCATTCGTTTTTGTCTTCAATAAACGATCACGCAAAAATTGCATTGCCTCCACTGAATTCATATCAGTTAAATAGTTACGTAAAACCCAAATCTTATTCAACATTGCCTTATCTAACAATAAGTCTTCACGACGAGTACTTGATGCTGTAATATCAACAGCAGGATAAATTCTTTTATTAGACAATTTACGATCAAGCTGCAATTCCATGTTACCCGTACCTTTAAATTCTTCAAAGATAACCTCGTCCATTTTAGACCCTGTTTCTGTCAAAGCAGTCGAAATAATTGTAAGCGATCCACCCTCTTCAATATTACGGGCAGCACCAAAGAATCTTTTTGGTTTGTGTAAAGCATTGGCATCAACACCACCTGATAAAACTTTACCCGAAGCAGGAGAAACAGTATTAAATGCTCTTGCCAAGCGAGTAATTGAATCAAGAAGAATAACTACATCATGACCACACTCAACCATACGTTTTGCTTTTTCAAGAACTATGTTAGCAATACGCACATGTCTTTCTGCAGGTTCATCAAATGTAGATGAAATAACTTCGGCATTTACACTACGTGCCATATCAGTTACCTCTTCGGGACGCTCATCAATTAAGAGTACAATCATGTATACTTCAGGATGATTTGCTGCAATCGCATTAGCAATATCTTTTAACAACACTGTTTTACCGGTTTTTGGCTGAGCAACGATTAATCCACGTTGTCCTTTACCAATTGGTGAAAACATATCAATAACTCGAGTTGATAGTTTGTCATTTTGATTATTATTAATCGTAAACTTTTCTTCAGGGAATAATGGAGTTAAATAATCGAATGGAACCCTATCACGGATATAATCCGGGCTTCTTCCATTTATTTTTTCTACTTTAATTAAAGGAAAATATTTTTCTCCTTCTTTCGGCGGACGAATTGTACCTTCAACTGTATCTCCGGTTTTTAAACCAAATAATTTAATTTGTGATTGTGATACATAAATATCATCCGGTGAATTTAAATAATTATATTCTGAAGATCTTAAGAAACCATAACCATCAGGCATAATTTCCAGAACACCCGAGTTAGTAATTATACCATCAAATTCATATGATTTATCATTTCTTTTATCATATGGTCTTTTGTGATAATTATCTTTTGAAAATCGATGAGGTGGTCTTTTTTTGTATGAATCATCTCTATCAGAAGAGCTTTTAGATTCATTTTTCTCCAAGCTTTCTTCCTGTTTTACTTCAACTTTAATCTCTTGATTATCTTTAGCATCTTTAGCAAATACCTTTCTAGGTTCAGGTTTCACTTGTTTTTTCTCTCTTTCACGTTCTTTTTCTTTAAAAACTTTATGCTCTACTTTTTTGGTTGGTGTTTCAGTAGTTTTTGATTTATCAGAAGAACGTTTCCTACCAAGAGATTTCTTTTCTGGTTTTACATCTGATGTAGCGTTTATTGCCTGTTGATCAAGGATTTTATAAATCAAATCCTGTTTTTTTAATGACTCAACTTTTTTAATTTGTAATCCTTTAGCTATATCTCTTAAATCAGAAACTAGCTTCTTATTCAATTCAAGAATGTCGTACATTGTATTTATTTATATTGGGAATTAAATGATATTATAATAATTTTTGAACTATATTTCATTGATAAGCAAGTAAATTGATTGATCTTTACTGCAGGAGAATTAGTAACTCAAAAGAAAATTCAATGCAATATTACAGATTTCCTGACAATTACCAAAAAAAGTATAGACTTTTTTTTAAAAAACTCATAATATCAATTTATTAAATAAAAATAACGAAAAAATTTTATTGTAAAGATTTTTATTTACATATTTGAGTTTATTTGTAACAATTGGTATTATATCAACGTATTAATTAAGCTAACAATCACTCTGTCAAAAAGTAATGAGACAGTTAAAAATCATCAAGCAGGTTACTAATCGAGAAACTGCCTCGTTAGACAAATATCTGCACGAAATCGGAAAAGTTGATCTTTTATCAGCCGATGAAGAAGTAGAACTTGCCCGAAAGGTTCGTAATGGTGATCATCTTGCACTTGAAAAACTAATAAAAGCAAACTTACGTTTTGTTGTTTCAGTATCAAAGCAATACCAAAATCAAGGATTAAGCTTGCCTGACCTCATTAATGAAGGTAATCTTGGTTTAATTAAAGCAGCAAAACGATTTGATGAAACCCGCGGGTTTAAATTTATATCATACGCTGTATGGTGGATTAGGCAATCTATACTACAAGCTTTGGCAGAACAAGCAAGAATAGTACGTTTACCTTTAAATAAAATAGGTTCAATTAATAAAATAAATAAGGCATTATCTAAATTAGAACAGAAATTTGAAAGAGAACCATCGATCGAGGAAATTGCAAATACCATTGAGCTTGCTCCTAAAGAAATAAAAGATGCGATGAGAAGTGCTGGTCGACATGTTTCAATGGATGCTCCGCTTACCGATGGTGAAGATGGTGACATGTACGAAGTTCTATTAAGTAAAAATAACCCTAGTCCTGATGGAAGCTTATTAAACGATTCTTTAAGAAAAGAAATTGAAAGAGCCTTATCGTCATTAACAGAAAGAGAAGCCAATATTGTACGTTTATATTTCGGCCTCAACGGAAAACATCCATTTACTTTAGAAGAAATTGGTGAAGAATTTAATCTCACTCGTGAAAGAGTTCGACAGATCAAAGAAAAGGCAATTAAACGCCTGAAACATACAACGCGTTGTAAAATATTAAAAACATATTTAGGATAATTAACGACATTTTTCAAAACAGGCATAAATATAGTTTGCTTTTTTTAGTATCAATAAATTTAATGATATGCCGATTAGCTGATGAAATTTGAAACTTGAAATTTGGTCGAATAAATAAAACTTTTACCAAATTTTGAATTTCTAATTTCCAATTTCTATTGATTAAATATGCCAAACTTTTTTATTAGGCACTTAACTTAAATTGTAACCTGTAATACAAAAAATGCATATTTTTACATCAAAATAATTCTAATATGGCACATTTAGTATCCCCTTCTCTATTGTCAGCAGATTTTGGAAATCTTCAACGTGATATTGAAATGATAAATACCAGCAAAGCAGATTGGTTCCACCTGGATATTATGGATGGAATGTTTGTTCCTAATATATCATTTGGATTTCCGGTTATTAAACACATTAAGAAACATGCTAAAAAACCATTAGATGTTCATTTAATGATAGTTAATCCCGATCGCTATATTGAAGATTTTCATAATACAGGGGCTGATATACTTACGGTACATTACGAAGCATGTAATCATTTGCATCGTACCGTTCAAAATATAAAATCGAAAGGGATGAAAGCAGGTGTTAGTTTAAATCCACACACTCCAATACACTTATTAAAGGATATTATTTCAGACATTGATTTGGTTTTAATTATGTCAGTAAACCCTGGTTTTGGAGGACAAAAATTCATTCCAAATTCCATCGAAAAAATTAAAGAATTAAAACAACTGATTATTGATAAAAAGTCGAATGCTCTTATTGAGGTTGATGGAGGAGTTGATAATACTAATGCAAAAGCTTTAGTTGAAGCAGGTTGTGATATTTTAGTTGCCGGGAGTTATATTTTTAAATCAGAAGATCAGGTAGAAACTATTTCCGTGCTAAAAAATAAGTAGGAAATAAAAGTTATCATTTATAAGTGCTTAGTTTTTGCTTTTATAATTAAAAGAGGCTGTGACACAGCCTCTTTTAATTATTTAAAAATATATAACCAAAGTAGGTTATTACATATTACTCATTCTATTGTGGAGTTAATATCATTGTAAACCAGTCTCCCCATGGGTTCTCCCATTCAATAGTGATTACTCCGGTAGCTTCATCTACAGTACCTTCATAATGTGCAGGTGCATTCCAACCGTCATTAAGCCCTGCCGCCATAAGGGTACCACAAACATCCATAATTTCTCCAGTCATTACTTGAGCTCCAAAAGCAGCATAGTAATCAACCATTAAACCACCAATTGCAGGTTCGATGGTATAATTTAATTCAGAAATCTGTGTTATTGTAGCTTCTGTAAAATTTGAAGTCCATGCACTAGGAGCACCAAGACCGTATCCACCTTCACCTGTAGCAGTCATATCGTATGTACCTCCAAGGTCGGTAGGACAACCAACATAATAAATATATTGCGTTAGCCATACAGTTTGACCTATATTTTGTAATGCAGGACTATGCCCTGTTGGATTTAATTCAATTATTGTGTCATTTCCTGTATTTTCAGAAACAGCCTCTACAAAATAAGAATACTCATCCTTTATCTCTCGTCCATCAGCCATAATAATATTTCCAGTGTATACTGTAAAAACATCACCGCCGTCAAGGTCATTTAAAATTACACTTGAACTATCAGGAAACAAATCAGCAAGATCTTGTAAACTTAACTCATTTGTAGCAGGGAAAGTCGTTTGATTTATCCACTCTGCGGTATCTCTAAAACCACTACCTATTCTAAAAAATTCAACATATAATTGAACAGAAGCAGGTTCATCATCAGATATAACATCCAATGTTAAAGCTGAAGAAAATCCTGAAGGATTCAACGCCGGAATCATTGCATCAGCACCCTCAACCAACATCATGTTTTTAACTGCACCGGCTTTCATCTCCGGCATAGAAGTCTCACCTTCCTGGCATGAGCTAAACAACAACATACCAAAAGTGGCTACTAACATCAATTTTAATATTTTTTTCATATTTTCAATATTTAGATTTTTCTTACTTTAATTTAATTAATATCCCAAAATACATTCGCTGTTGTAATAACTTTTTGCTCAGGAGCATTAGCATTTAAATCAAGTTCTGAATTTGGCCAAGGGAAAGATACAGCGTAACCTCTTGTACATTGAGTTGGAACAGGGCCACTTCCATCAGGGCCTCCTGATTGTATACCACCATTTGAATTTGCATCAAATAGAACAGGGTATCCTGTTCTTCTGTAATCAGTATATGAATCTACACACGCTCCCCAGCTTTGAATCCATTTTTGAGTCATAATCATCTCAAATTGTTCTTCAGCTGTTGCAGCATCATATTCTGTCATAATATCAGTAATATATGTTTCATCAGTTGCTAAACCGCTAAATTTGGGTGCTGATGCTTCTCCAGTACCATCAATAATAATATCAACAAGGTCAAAAGAAGCACGAACTCCATCTTCGAATAATACTCTTGCTGTTCCATTTACTGTTATGCCTTCCTGAGATGCCAATTCTGCTTCAATGAATAGACGATCAGCATAAGTAATGAATCTCATTGGAGCATTTCCCAATCCATGCTCAGCTCCTAACTGTCCATCAGCAATGCCATCATCATATTTCCCACCAACCGGGTAAAAACCAATCATAGTAAATGTACTTCTACCTGCATGGTCACGATTTGTACCGGTAGAACCAAAATAAAGTGATACAAAATCACCATTCATATATTCTGGAGGATTCTCTGTTGTTGCTCTGTGTTGATTACAGAAATAATAAGGAATACGAGGATCTGTTATCCCAGTATAGATATTTGAATTTTCTCCATTTAATATTTCGAAAAACCACGGACTAATGTACGTACTAATTTGTGCGCCTGAATATTCATCAGCAAAACCCGGGTTACGATTTTCAGGATTTGATGTTGTACCAAAGTACATCATAAAATCTTCACCACTCTCGATTAAATCACCTGCAAGTAATGTATTTACAGCTACAGCATTAAACATACTTGTTTCTCTGACCTGGTTATATAATTTCAATTTCAAAGTATTAGCTGCTTTAAGCCATAAATCAATATCGCCACCATAAATCATATCATCAGCACCTGGTACAAATTCGTTTACAGAAGTTGTATTTTGTAAATCAGCAATTCCTTCATCAATCATAGTAAATAACTCGGCATAAATTACTTCATCATTATCAAAAACAGGAGAAATAATAACTGGATCATTCACTTCAGTATATGGAATATCTCCCCAGATATCAACCAACTGGCTATAAACATATGCTTTCAAAATTTTTGCAATACCAACATATTGCATATAGTCATTTTCTGTACCAACTTCAATTAATAAATCAAGATCAGTTAATGGACGGGAATAAAACAATTCCCAGTATCCTTCTGCATCATCAGCAGCAATTCCATACTGATCAATACCTTCTCTGGTTGATATCTGATGTGTATAAACTCCTGTTATATAACCCAGGTTCATGTATCCTGCTGAAAGATAATCAGCAATATCATACTGTATGCCTGGTAATAAAAGATTAATATAGGGAACATCCGGCTGGTTAGGGTTTTTATTTATATCTAACCAATCTCCTGTACAGCTTGTCAACAGTCCAATTACTGTTAACAATACTAGTATTTTATATTTCATATTTCTCATTTTTTTAACTTTTTAGTCTTTTATAATTTAATAGTTAAACTAACACCATACCTGCGAACTGATGGTTGATTTGAGTATTCAATTCCCTGAACATTTGATGCTCCATAACCATTAAGTTCCGGATCAAGATTAACATGCTCCGGTAAATTTGGTGTATAAAACCATAAGTTTTTACCTGAAAATGCAATAGAAGCACCTCCAATTGGCAACTTATTTAAAAACTTTTTAGGAATCTCGTAGCTAATAGACACATCCGACAATCTTAATACAGTGGCATCATAAACTCCCCATTCACTTGCAGAATTAATAGCAAATGAATTACCAAAATATAAATCATTCATACTAACTTGAGTTATGTTTGGAATAGTGTTCCCTTCTGCATCTAAATATGGCTCCTGGGTATTTGGGTCACCATATACTCCCGGAATAATAAATGAATGTTCTCTATCCTCAGTATCTTTAGTAACACCACGGCCTAATAAACTTTGAATTGAGTTTGACCACAAGTCTCCACCATGAGTATAGTTAAATAAGAAGCTAAGTGTTAAACCTTTATAACTTAAAGCATTCGTTACACCTAACTTGAAGTCAGGATTTGGATCTCCAATAGTTTGTAGTTCCGGATCTGTTATTAATACTCCTGTTCCCGGATTAATTAATAAGTTCCCTTCATCATCACGTGCGCTTACAGATCCTCTTAATATACCATAAGGTTGGCCTACTTCAAATACAGGACTTGGGTCACCAAATATACCTGCTAAAATAATTCTGTCATAGCCTTCAGGTAAAGCAGTAACTTCACTAACATTTTTACTATATGATGTAAAAATATTCCATCTTAAACCATTATCCATTTCGACCGGTGTTAAATCTAAACCGATTTCCCATCCTGTATTTGTAATTTCACCGGCATTCATTACTTTGAACCTATAACCAGTTGATGCCGGTACATTAATCGTTACAATCTGGTCAGTTGATACTTTATTATACCAGGTTACATCTAACCTAATCCTGTTGTTAAAAAATGCTAAATCAGTACCAAACTCCAGTTCTGTTGTAAACTCAGGAGTCAAGTCAGGAGAATAAGCAACATCAGGAATTGTTTGCGCAGATTGTCCGTTAAACGGGAAGTAATCAGTTCGTACATTATATGTATTATATATAGAATAAGGATCAGCATCATTACCAACCTTACCCCAACCAACACGAACTTTACCAAAGCTTAAAATATTACTTTCAATACCTAAAGCATCAGTAAAAATAAATGATGATGATACAGCAGGATAAAAATAGCTGTTTTCATCTTCCGGTAATGTTGACGACCAATCATTTCTTCCTGATACGTTAACATATAACCATCTCTTATAACTAAATGAAACATCTGCTAATAAACCCCATAATCTTCTCTTTGAGTAAGTACCTCCATTTGGAGTTACTGTTTGAGTATTATCCAAATCATAAACTCCAGGAGCAATTATATTTTGACCAAAAAATGACTGTCTGTCAACTATACGCTGGTTAACATTCCAACCTGCAATTGCTCTTAGATTTATATCTTCATTAATATCATTGTTAAAAGTTAAAAGAAGGTTAGATTCCAGTTCGTTTGACCAAATATCATCATCTGTTATACCTCCATTACCATCATAAGCTCTTGAACCTCTATCAACTACTTCCTGACGTCTTTGAATAAAGGTATTTGAACCAACTTTATAACTTATACCTAAATAATCGGTTAAATCGTAACTTAATCCAACATTTGCAACCGTTCTGTCAACATTTGTTGTAATTGTATTATGTTCCCACGACCAAAGCGGATTATCAAACTGGCCTGGTCCGTTTGGAGTTAAATTTTCCCCTGTTACAGGATTAGTTGTAGGGTAACCTGCTATATCCCAGGTTCTACCCAGCCAAAGAGTCCTCGCAAATGAAGAAGCAGTACCAGCAGCAGTAGATTGATTATTACCAAAAAAACCTCCTACCTGAACACTATTTGTATATGCAAAGTTTGCATCAAGCTTTAATCCATTTTCAAGTTGTGTAACACCACCCATATTAACACTTCTCCTGTCAAACGATGAATTTGGAATATAACCATCATTATTTAATAATGAAGCTGTTAATGATAATGATGTGTTTTCATTTCCACCTGAAATTGTTATCGCATTTTCAAATACTGATCCATTTTCGAATAAATCCTTAACATTATCCGGTTGAGCTTTATACTCTACCATTCCGGTTGAAGAAAATAGTTCGGGATAAGCTGCCAGGTACATTGGCCATGCAGGAATTGAATCTAAACTATCAAAACGTGGGCCCCACGAACCATTTGCATTTGCATAACCAAAATCAACACCATTACCATAAGTATTTTGGTAATCAGGTAAATTTGAAATTTGCTCAATAGCATAGCTGGATTTATAAGTTACTTCCAAACCTTTTCTGGAAATATCAGCACTACCGGTTTTTGTTATAATAACAATAACACCATTTGCAGCACGGGAACCATATAGTGCAGCAGCAGCAGCGCCTTTTAAAACACTCATAGACGCAATGTTATTTGGGTCTAATGTAGCTATACCACTTGAATAAGCACCACCACCTGAACTAAGGTTCGATGTTACAAATTCTTGATTACTATAAGGAACACCATCCACAACAAATAGAGGTTGGTTATTTCCATAAAATGAAGAATTACCACGAATAGTAATCCTTGTTGAACTACCCGGGGCTCCACCTGTGCTTGCAATATTAACTCCGGGAACTTTACCTTGTAAATTCCTTAGCATATCAGGCTCTGTTTTTTGTTCTAGTTGCTCATCACTAACAGTAGCAACAGAGTAACCTAAAGCCTTAGCCTCTCTGGAAATACCAATTGCGGTAACTATCACCGCATCCATTTCCAATACTTCTGCTTCCATAACTAAATCAATTACAGAACGTCCGTTAATAATTACTTCCTGAGCTTTCATACCCACAAAGCTAAATATTAAAGCTTCTGTACTACTTGGAACAGTTAATGAATACTTACCGTCCATATCAGTAGTTGTACCAATAGTTGGACTATCTTTCACAACTATGGATACCCCAGGGATTGATAAACCGTCATCTGCGCCGGTTATCGTACCCGAGATTTGCATCTGTGCTGTAGCTTGAAAACCAACAAACAGCAAGAATGCAAGAAAAATTGTTAATTTTTTCATAGATTAAAATTTTAATGGTTAAATTTTTAGGGATAAGTAAAAAAGGCTTGTATGATGACATCTTATAAAGAATGTTGAATGAATAATTTTATATTTATGAACCTAAAATTTTATATACATCAGTCATCCAAACCTTGATTTTACCTTACATTGCTAAAGTATCCCGAGTTTGGGTCACATAAAAAAAAAATCAAGAATTGCCTTATTTTATAATACTAATTACATTATATATCGTGTGCATAGCATATATAGACGACAACCATTAAAGAAAATATTGAAAAATAGTTCTGGAACTTGATTATTATTACTGTTTGTAGTCTTTTTAGTGTTGTTTGTGTATTTTTTAGCGCATTTCATGCATCCCTATTAGCTGTTATTAGTTTAAAGCAAAAAATTATCATTATATTAACATACTTTTGCATAAAATACATTTAATGAGTCGCAAAAATATTAGGATAGCATATCATATATTTTTTTGGATTGCATTCATATTTGTTTTTCCAATTTGGGTTAGTAATGGTTATTCAAAATATTATGTAAAAAATCTACTTTCTTTAATTACAGGCCTTCCAGGCTTTTTAACAGGACTATATTTTATAATTTATTATTTAGTACCTCAATTACTATTAAAAAAGAAAAAATATTTTCTCTCTATAATAGTTTATCTATTATTACTTATCGCATTAACATTTCATGAGATACTTACAAGTAGATTTGTTTTTTTACCTCTGTTTGATCCTGATTATATACCAAAATATGAAAGTTATTATTTTGATTTATCTCATGTCTTTCGTGTTTTCGTAATGATGCAATCGGATATATTTATATTTATATCATTAAAATATTTAAAAAATTATATTGAAAATCATTTCGAAAAAGAGAAGTTAAAAACAAAAATGGCTGAAACAGAACTGAATATGTTAAAAAGCCAGATTCATCCTCATTTTTTGTTTAATACTTTAAATAATATTTATACATTATCAATAGAAGGAGATAATAAAAAAGTTTCTGATTCGATTGAGAAGTTGTCTAAAATTTTAAGGTACACAATATACGAATGTGAAAATAAACTTATTTCTTTAGATAAAGAGATTACTATAATTAATAATTATATTGAACTTGAAAAATTAAGGTATTCTAATTTGAAATTAGAAGTCTCATTTCCTGAAAATGTAAATTATGTTTATGTAATTCCTTTATTGTTTTTTACTTTTGTTGAAAATGCATTTAAACACGGAACAAGCAAGTCGATAAAAAATAAGTGGTTAAAAATTAAACTTGAAATTATAAAAGATGAGATTCATTTCACAGTAAGAAATAGTAAAAGCGAAGTAATGCAAACAGATTATTTAAACTATTCTAAAGGGATTGGTTTAGAAAATGCAAAAAAAAGACTTGCTCTTTGTTTCGGAAAAGAAAACTATTCTCTGGAAATTAAAAATGGAAATAACTATTTCGAGATATTTTTGAAACATAAAATTTTAGACAATGAAAATAAAATGCTTAATTGTTGATGATGAACCATTAGCGATAAAGCTAATAAAAAATCATCTTAAACATTTCAAACAATTCGAGATAGTAGCTGAGTGTGAAAATGCAATTGAAGCATCTCAAATACTACAAAATAATAATATTGATTTACTTTTTTTGGATATACAAATGCCGGAAATAAACGGAATTGATTTTTTGAAATCATTAACACAAAGGCCAAAAGTAATTATAACTTCAGCATATAAAGAATTTGCAATTGACGGTTTTAATTTAGATGTACTGGATTTTTTACTCAAGCCAATTACACTTGATCGTTTTTTTAAAGCAATAAATAAATTTCTTGATACAACAAATATTAATCAGAATACTATTGTTTTAAAAGAAAAGAATGAAAATAATTTAGAAGATATTTTTATTAAAGATAATAATAAAACTTATCGAATAAATCCAATGGATATTCTATATATTGAAGGAATGCGAGAGTATATTAAAATAATTACAAGTAGTGAAAATATTGTTACAAAATCTAGTTTAACAAAATTTTACGATCAACTCCCAAAAAAGTTTTTTATTAGAATACATAAGTCATTTATTATTAATATAAAGAAGGTGAAAGTTTTTACAACTTCAAATGTCGAAATTAACAATAAGAAAATTCCCATTGGAAGGAGCTATAAAATATCTACCCTTGAAATGTTAAATTCAAAATAAAAGCCAATCATCACAGATTGGCTTTAAAAGTTATTACTCTTTCCCTTCAAGATAATCCTGCAAATAAGCATATCGTTTTGTTAATTTACCATCCTTTGCAATTGTGGCACGTTCGATCATTCCTGTATCGTCATTGCCAAATAACGAAGGGTAAACTTTATCAATTAAATTATTACCAAAATCAGAAGATGCATTGCGAGGCAATTCTCCAGGTAAATTATCAACAGACATTACAGTTATATTTTGGGGGTTAATAAATGGAAGTTCGTCTTTACCTGTTCTTGGATTATAGCCAAAAAATGGTTCGGCTATGGTTGATGCTTTTACAGTTGATGCAATAGGTCCATCAACATCACAGCTCACATCTGCTATAACAGTAATTTTGAATTCAGGATCAAGATAATCTTCTTTCGTTATAAATTTAGGAGATTTAGGATCCCAGAAATGACAAGCAATAAAAATATCAGCTACTTTTGTATAAGGTTTAAAAGTTGACTCGTATTCTTCAGGATGCTTAAAGAAATGTTGTAAATTAAATTGCATTCCACCTTTATGCTGTACATAATGTTCAGGATCGATACGACACAATACCGGCTCATCAAATTCTTTATTTAAAAACTCTTCATGAGTTACTTCTTTAATGTTCAATTGATCCAATGTTTCCATTGCTCCCATTGCTACTCTACCCCCACCAGTAACAAGAATCTTTTTCTTTTTTAGCTTAATCTTTTTTAAACCGGCAAACATCTCATCCATATCTTTACATTCATGTGCAGGTTTCAAATTAAAATGGTCAGTTCTAATTCCTCGCGCACGCAATCCATTATATGCTCCTACAATTCCTGCCCAACGACCAAAAGCTACAATTCTTTGATTATCACGATCCGTCAAATATTCATAATCAATCAATCTGATTTTTTTCTTAATAATTTCTTGCAACAGGTCACGATTGTAAGGTTGTTTTTTAGCAACATGAGCAAAAAACATATATGTTTTATTCGAGATTAATGTTTTAGGATCAACTTCTTTTACACCTATTAAAATATCACAATCATTTAAATCTTCTTTCATATTTAAATCTAAATATTGATATTCTTCATCAGTATAACATCGGATGCCACTAGGTTGTACATATACATCTACATTTGGAAAACGCTCTGCGAATTTTACTGCTTGCGATGGAGTAACCGGAACTCGCTTATCAGGTGGATTTTTGGTTTCGCATAAAACACCAACCTTTATCTTTTTGCTCATATTTAATTGTCTTTTAAAAATTATATACTTTAAAAAGGCTAAAATTAATTTTTTTTAACAAAAAAAATAATAATAAGTAGAAGATATTGTAACTTTGCACCTCTGATTTGGGGCTGTCTTGGTTTTGACGGTAAGGTAAATTGGAATGTCAGCATGTCGAGCATTGTGTTTTGGCTCGTAAATATCAAGGCTCAAAACAATAAACGACGAAAATAACTACGCGCTTGCTGCTTAATCTCACTCAGTGAATTAAGCTTAATCCAGTCGTCTAGGATGACAGGACAGGCTGCCTCACAGAAAGCTTTGTTTAACAGCGTTTTGATTTGAGGCATCGTAAAAGTTAAACTAGTTTGGTTAACGCTTCGATGACCAAGCAAAATTTAAGAAGCTAAGGTTTAGTTCGGCTGCTCTTTGCCAGACTATCCACGAAAATCAATAAAGAGATAAACATGTAGAACGCATTTGGATTTCTTATTCGGACGCGGGTTCGATTCCCGCCAGCTCCACTACACTAGAGTACAAATCAATACAAAACGTACTA
>JAIORB010000014.1 GCA_021108325.1 Bacteroidales bacterium
TTATGCTTATGGTCTTATCGTTTACCCTGGTTGGAAACGGACTTCGTGATGCATTGGACACTAAATCATATAAATAAGATGAGTATCAGGATTTTAGGTCTAATCATTTTTTAATATTCTATTTCAAATGATACATCCTGAGCAGCTTCTACACATAGTTTCATATCATGTAATCCAATATGTCCTTTATACAAATTCCTTTCTTCATTAAGTTTCTTAACTTTTTCATGTAATTCTTTGTAATCTGAATTTGCAACTTTTTCAACTGTGTCATAACCTGCCTCAAGCAAAACAAACGCAAAAGTATGATTTACCCATCTTATTCTTGAGAGGTCAGTTAATTTGGTTAGCTTCAAAACTTCATCTTCACTAATTCCTGATTGACTTGAAATTTTATTTCTGCTTTTTTTAGTAAGAACTTTATCGAATATCTGAAGAGTATTTTTTATTCCCAATTTTTCCAGTTTCAAGACAACTTCTTCTGAAATCTCAGGAAAATCTTTTATTCTATTTGGCTTTTGGTGATAACTATTTACCTCTCTAATAAGTATTTTTAAATACTCATCTTGTATACTAGTAAGTTTAGAAAAAGTCTGCAATTTATTTTTATTTTTTAGTGCTTTTTGCAGTTCATCAACATTCTGCACTTTTTGATTTTTTATGATGTTAAAAGTGTCATCAATGTTATCTTTTAAAATCATCCTACTGGGAAGCAAGTCTGCTGATTTCAAAATCTCAGCATACTTGTCTATGCTTATGTTTTTTAAATCAATGTAATATCCCATTTTATTATCATGTTATATTAATGACCGGTCTTCACTAAAGCATATTTACAATATACATAACTCATTTATAAATTCCTTTTGTTCAATAAAAGAGTTGAAAGTGCAATAAAAAATCCAATATAACCAGCAGCAAGTAAAACAGTAATTCCTACAGGAAGTTTTTCAGGCAATAAACCAATTTCACTAAAATCTAATGAACTCGTCCCTGAAGCATTAGTATATGATTTTTCCGATGCCATGGTAAGAAATTCGGGAGTTGGCGTCAAATTCGAAATAATCTTAATTGGGAAAAAATTTCTTGCTTCTGCCTTAAACATTACCCTGATAATTGGCTCTATTGGGAAAAAGTATAATATAAACATTATAATCGACAGCGCATTATTCCGGAAAATTATTGAAATAAGTAATCCCAGAGTCATGTAACCTATAGCCTGAACAAAATATATAAGAATCAGGTATGAGTTTTCAAATATTATATCAAATGAAATATTTTTTGTGTTAATCAGCCCAAAAATAAAAACTGCAAGTAATACCATAATTAAAGTATATACAGCAATTGTAAAAATTAATATTAGCTTCCCTTTTATTAAATCATTTCTGCTTAAACCATCAATAACATTTTGACGAAAAGTGCGAAATGAAAATTCATTTCCTACTAAAATAATTATTACGATTGCCAAAAACAGGTTAAACCAACTTGCTACCCAGGGAAAAAACTGCCAAATGTTCGGAAATTGATACAGGCCTTTAATTGAAAAACCGGGAATGCTAAAATGTGCTCTTGAAACTACCAGAATCACTAAAAAGAAAAGCAAAAAATGAATAATCATTAAAGTTTTAAAGGCAGGATATGATAGTGCTTTTATTTTTTCAAGACTAAATAATTTTTTCATTTTATATAAATTAATTCAAGTGTTTATTTTATTTAACTAATTCTAAAAACTGATCTTCCAGACTCTGTTTCTTAACAACAATCTTTGAAAGAGGAAATCCTTTTTCAAAGCAAAATTTACTCAAATCTGCCGATTTAAAATTGGTATTTAGAACTACAGCTAAGTCATTTTCAACCATATAAACCTTACTTGTTAATTCAGAATCATTTAAAATCTCCGTGAGTTCATCCATCTTTTCCGACTGTATAAACACCGTTTCATCTGAAGATAATAATTCTCCAACTCTACCATTTGCAATTAATTCGCCTGATTTTAAGATTGCAACATGTGAACAAACTTTTTCAACTTCGTCAAGAATATGACTGGCTATTATAATCGTTTTACCCTCGTTCGCCTGCGATTGAATAATATTTCTTACTTCGGCAAATCCTTCAGGATCTAAACCATTTGTCGGTTCATCCAGAACCAAAACTTCCGGATTGCCAATAAGAACCGAAGCCATTGACATTCGCTGTTTCATACCAAGTGACAGATGCCCGAAATTAGTATGTTTTCTTTTTAAAAGATTTGCTACACCCAGGGCATGATTAATATCTTCATCAGGAGCATCTTTAATTTTTGCAACAATTTTTAAATTCTCCCACAATGTTAAGTATGGGTAAAAATTGGGAGTTTCTATTAAAGAACCAATTCTGCGACGGGCAAGTTTAGTAAAAGGTTCATCAAACCATTGATAACTACCTCCATTTGCGTTTAGAATTCCTAAAACAACAGCTAAAGTTGTAGTTTTTCCACTTCCATTAGGTCCCAGAATGCCATAAACTTCTCCTTTTTTTACTTCAAAAGATACATTTCGAACAGCCTGAATATTCCCGTAATTTTTACTAAGATTGTTTATTTTTAATACTGTTTCCACAAATTCTATAATTTATATGGTTAATTAAAAAAGGGATGTTTTTACATCCCAGCCAAGTTATAATTTTTTTAATACAAATCAATATATTAATTTAATTCCCTAGCTCAGAGAAAAATTTAATTCTTATTAACCTTATTTCCTCCTCCGAATACTCTTCTTCCCCAAGTTCTTCAAGGGCAGCATCAATAGATTCTGTTTCAGCCTCTTCCCTAAAATACTCATAAATATCTTCCTGTTTATCTTCATCAATAGTATCATTGATATAATAATCAATATTTAATTTAGTTCCAGACTGAACAATTGATTCAACTTCATCTAGTAATTGAAACATTTCCAAACCCTTAGCATCGGCCAGGTCTTTTAAAGATATTTGTCGGTCAATGCTTTGAATAATATAAACCTTCATCCCTGATTTATTCACAACCGATTTAACAACCATATCCATTGGCCGGATAATCTCTTTCTCCTCAACGTATTTTTTAATTAACTCAACAAATTCTTTACCATATTTTTGAGCCTTACCTGCACCAACACCGGCAATTTGCTGCATTTCTTCTAAAGTAATCGGATATTGAATGGCCATATCTTCAATTGACGGATCCTGAAATATTACAAATGGAGGCAAATTCAAATCTTTTGCAACCGTCTTCCTTAAATCCTTTAAAATATTAGAAAGCTCTGTATCTAAAGCACCCGTTTTTCCCGCACCCGACTTAGTATCCATCTCATCATCAGAAGATTCATAATCATGATCCTTTGTTAAAGTAAATGACCTTGGATTTTCAATAAAATTTCTCCCTGCCTCATTAACACTTAACAATCCATAATTTTCAATATCCTTGTCAATAAAACCAGCCACAAGGGCTTGTCTTAAAACGGCATTCCAATATTTGGGGTCTTCTTTCGAACCTTCGCCAAAAACATCTAGCTCATGATGTTTATACGATTTAATAACCGTATTTTTAATTCCTGCAAGTACATTTGCAACATGCTCTGACTTAAATTTCTCTTTAACAGCTATAATTGTATCTAAAGCCAAAACAACATCATCTTGCCCTTCGAATTGTTCTTTTGGATGATTACAGTTATCACAATTTTCACAATTTTCAATGTGATATTCTTCTCCAAAATAATGCAATAATATTTTCCTTCGGCAAACAGCAGTTTCAGCATATGCTACAGTTTCCAATAACAATTGCTTTCCTATTTCCTGCTCTGCTAAAGGTTTCCCCTGCATAAATTTTTCAAGCTTCTGAATATCTTTATAGCTATAAAACGTTAAACATTTCCCTTCACCACCATCACGACCTGCCCGACCTGTTTCCTGGTAATAACCTTCAAGGCTTTTGGGAATATCGTAATGAATCACGAATCGAACATCCGGTTTATCAATACCCATACCAAATGCAATAGTTGCAACAATTACATCAACATCTTCCATAAGGAATCTATCCTGATTCTGACTACGTGTTGCAGCATCCATTCCTGCATGATACGGTAAAACTTTTATTCCGTTTACCTTTAAAATCTCGGCAAGTTCCTCAACTTTTTTTCTGCTTAAACAATAAATTATTCCCGATTTTCCGGAATTATTTTTTATAAATTTTATAATCTCTTTGGCTGCATCAACTTTCGGGCGAACTTCGTAATACAGATTACTCCTGTTAAAAGAAGATATAAAAACATTTGCTTTCAGCATATCCAGATTTTTCTGAATATCGCTTTGCACTTTAGGTGTTGCTGTAGCAGTTAATGCAATTAAGGGAGCAATTCCAATTTTGTTTATTATAGGTCGGATACGTCTGTATTCAGGTCTGAAATCATGACCCCATTCCGAAATACAATGCGCCTCATCAACTGCATAAAAGGAAATTTTTATTTGTTTCAAGAAAAGAATATTTTCCTCTTTAGTAAGTGATTCCGGTGCTACATAGAGCAACTTTGTTTTACCATCCTTAACATCTTGTTTTACTTTTTGCATTTGAGTTTTTGTCAGAGAAGAATTAAGAAAATGTGCTATCCCTTCTTCTGTACTAAACCCACGCATTGCATCTACCTGATTTTTCATTAATGCAATAAGCGGAGATATAACAATTGCAGTTCCATCCATAATTAAGGAGGGCAATTGATAACATAATGATTTGCCACCTCCGGTTGGCATTAAAACAAATGAATCGTTACCTTCAAGTACATTTCTTATAACAACCTCCTGGTTGCCTTTAAATGCATCAAATCCAAAATATTTTTTCAGGTTATCTTTTAATGAAATATCAGCTCCTACACTCATGCCAAACAATATATTATAATAAAACGATTTAGGACAATTTATAAAATAAGAATAAAAAATCTAAATGAACAAACTTTTAATTTATTTCTAAAACATGTTTTAAAACGAAACTTTCTGTGTTTATCTTAAAAATAAATACATTTGTACATAAATTTACAATAAATTTTTAAAAGCATTATATCAAATCCGACATTTTTATACACTTTTTGATTAATATCGGAATCTTAAACTATTTACATATGAATATTATAGAATTAGCTAAAAATACAATTTTACAGGAATCTGAATCTATCAGGAAATTAGCTGATTACATTGATCAGGATTTTGAAAAGACTGTAAAAACCATATATCAAAGTAAAGGCAGAGTTATTGTTACCGGTATTGGGAAAAGTGCCAATATTTCTCAAAAAATTGTTGCTACTTTAAACTCAACAGGTACTCCTGCAATTTTTATGCATGCTGCAGATGCTATACATGGAGACCTAGGAATTATTCAGGAGGATGATGTAATTATTTGCATTTCAAAGAGTGGAAATACTCCCGAAATAAAAGTACTGGTTCCGCTAATCAAAAACAGAGGGAATACTTTGATCGGAATGGTGTCTAATGTAGATTCATTTTTAGGAAAACAATCCGATTATGTTTTAAAGTCAACTGTCGATAAAGAAGCCTGCCCAAATAATCTTGCTCCTACAAATAGTACAACAGCTCAGCTTGTAATTGGTGATGCTCTTGCCGTATGCTTATTAGAATACCGTGGATTTTCAAGTGAAGATTTTGCGAAATTTCATCCTGGCGGAGCTTTGGGTAAAAAACTTTACATGCGCGTTAACGACTTATATAAAAACAATGAAATTCCTAAGGTTACTGAAAATGAAAATGTAAAAAATGTAATAATCGAAATAAGTTCAAAGCGCCTTGGTGCAACTGTTGTTTTAGACAAGTCAGATAAAGTTCTCGGAATAGTTACAGATGGTGATATCAGACGTATGCTTCAAAAATATGATTCATTCGAAAATTTAACAGCCAAAGATATCATGTCGAAAAATCCAAAGACTGTAAACAAGGATGAACTTGCTATAAATGCTTTTCATTTAATGGAAAATAATAATATTACCCAACTTGTAGTAGTACAAAAAGACAAATATATTGGCATGGTTCACTTACATGATATTTTGAGAGAAGGGATTGTATAAAAGATGTCTCCTGAAGGAAATAATATGAGTTTTCTTGAACATCTTGAAGAATTAAGATGGCATTTGATTCGTGCTTTTTCTGCAGTTATTATTATTGCTATCGCTGCTTTTGTATTTCATGAAATTGTTTTCGATAAAATAATTCTTGCTCCTAAAAATCCTGACTTTTATACAAACAAACTCTTATGCCTTTTAGGTCAAAGGGTTGATATTCCTAAACTCTGCATAAATTCAGAACCTTTTCAGTTAATTAGTATTAAAATGGCAGGTCAATTTACCATGCACATTACTACGTCTATATTTGCAGGTATAATTGTTGGTTTTCCATATATATTTTGGGAGTTTTGGCGCTTTATTAAACCTGCACTACATAAAAATGAAGCTAAACACACACGGGGAGCTGTATCAATTAGTTCATTACTTTTCTTAACTGGAGTGCTGTTTGGTTATTTTATAATTGCTCCTTTGTCAATTCATTTTTTAGGATCATATAATGTAAGTGATCAGGTCGTTAATCAAATTAATTTAAAATCATATATTGGAACCATAACATCCGTTACACTTGCTGCAGGCATAACTTTTGAACTTCCTGTTTTAATATATTTTTTAAGTAAAGCCGGACTGGTAACACCTGAATTCCTTAAAAAATATCGACGCCATTCTATAATCGTTATTTTAATTTTGGCAGCAACAATCACTCCTCCTGACATTTTTAGCCTGATTCTTGTTACATTTCCACTTATAATACTTTACGAGGCAGGAATAATAATTTCCAGAAAAATCGTTAAAAGAGTACACAAATAAAGAACAAAGCTTTATATTTATTGTTTTAGATGTCAAATAATGAGAAATAAATTCCCGTTTTGGATTATTATAATTGTGTTCCTGTTAAAAGGGACATTATCATTTGGTCAAATCACTAAAATTCGAGGTACAATTATAGATGCTGCTACATTAGAACCTGTTCCTTTTGTCAATGTAACGTTTAAAAACTCATCTGTTGGTACAATTACTAATACGGATGGTGAATATTTTCTCGAAACACGAAATTATTATGATTCTATTATTGTTTCTTTTGTAGGCTATAAACAGCAATCACATTTTGTCAATAAAAATCACTTCCAAGAAATTAATTTTTCACTAAAAGCCAAAATATTTGAATTAGACGAGATAGTTGTTCTGCCAACTGAAAATCCTGCACATCCTATTCTTCGAAATATAATTGCAAATAAAGAAAAACATAATCCCGAAAAATTTGATTCATATATTTATAAACTTTATAATAAGGTTGAAATAGATGTAAATAACGTTGATGAAGAATTCAAAAAGCAGAGATTATTGCGCGATTTTCAGTTTATTTTTGACTATGTTGATACGTCGGCAATAACCGGAAAATCCTATTTGCCAATATTTATTACAGAATCATTTTCCGATTATTATTATAACAAGGCTCCGTTAACTGAACATGAAAATATCACAGCAACTAAAATTTCCGGAGTAGAAAACATCAGCATATCCCAGTTTACCGGGAAAATGTACCAGAAAATAAATATCTACGAGAATTTTAATCGTGTTTTCGAACCCGGCTTTGTAAGTCCAATCGCCGATTTTGGATTAGTATATTATAAATATTATCTGATAGATAGTGCATTTATTGGAAACAAATGGTGTTATCAAATATCCTTTATCCCTAAAAGAAAACAAGAACGTACCTTCCGTGGTGATTTCTGGGTTAATGATACCACATTTGCTATTGTTAAAATACAAATGCGAATGGCAAAAAACATTAACATAAACTACATAAATGATTTTCTAGCCGAATACGAATACGCTCCGGTAGATGACAGCTTATGGTTTTTGAAAAGCGAAAAATTATTCTTCGATTTTAATCTCAACGACCGATCAACCGGATTCTTTGGTAAAAAAACTACTAACTACATGGATATTCGATTTAATGTTGAAATGCCGGAACAAATAACTAAAATAAATGAAAATGTAATTGTACAAGAAAATGCAATAATTAACAATGAGAAATATTGGGATAAACACCGACCGATAAATCTCACACCTAAAGAAAAAGATATATATAAAATGGTTGACTCCATAAAACAAGTTCCCATTTTCAGAACCTATGAAAAACTTGTAGGAATGTTTGCCATGTATTATTATGAAGTCGGATTATTTGAACTTGGGCCTTATTATAAGTTTTTTAGTTTTAACGAAGTTGAAGGAAACAGAATTCGATTAGGTGGACGTACAAGCAATAACTTTAGTACGAAATTAATGATAAATGCCCACGCTGCATATGGCGAAAAAGATAAACGTTTTAAATACGGTGGTGGATTTATTTATATGTTCGATAAGAATCCAAGAATGACTTTAGAAATTCAATATTCATATGATATTCAACAATTAGGAAAGAGCCCGTATGCTTTAACGGAAGATAATATATTCTCCTCAATACTGCGTAGAAATCCAAATTACAAACTTACTATGGTAAAAGATTTTAGAACATCTTTTGAGAAAGAGTGGTTTCAGGGCTTTTCAAATAAGTTAACATTTAATTATTTGAGTATTGAGCCAACAGAATATATTCCTTTTTATAAAAGCACACCAACAGATACATTATTTTATGATAATGTTACTACCTCTGAAATTAAGCTTAATGTTCGATTTGCCAAAAACGAGAAATACTTACGTGGGGAATTTGAAAGGATTAATCTTGGCACAGATGCCCCTGTTCTTAACTTTCACTTCACTGCCGGCCTTAAAGATGTTTTTGGAAGCGATTATGAATATTACAAATTAAGTTTAAACTTAGCACATAAAGTTCCTGTGAATCCTCTTGGATATTTTAAATATATTATCGATGCCGGACAAATATTTGGAACGGTTCCTTATCCTTTATTAAAGCTACATGAAGGAAACGAATCTTATGCATTCTACAAATATGCCTTTAATATGATGAACTATTACGAGTTTGCAAGTGACAGATATGCGAGTCTTTATGTTGAACACCATTTTCAGGGTTTATTATTTAATAAAATTCCTCTATTCCGAAAATTAAAATGGCGTGAAGTAATATCTGCCAAGGGACTAATAGGCGATTTAAGTAGCAAACATGAAAGTATTATGGATTTTCCTGAAGGCTTATATTCCTTAAATGAACCTTATATGGAAGCAAGTGTTGGAATCGAAAATATTTTTAAGATTTTCAGGGTTGATGCTATGTGGCGATTAACACATTTAGATCATGATAATATTGAAAAGTTTGGATTAAGAGTTTTAGTTCAATTTGTTTTTTAATCAATTCTAGTACCATATTTTCACTACAAACATTTTTAAATAAAATATATACATTTGTAAAAAACAAATTACAATGAGTCAGGATAAAAAAATAAAACTACATACTGATAACCTGGTAAAGAAATACCGTTCAAGAACTGTTGTAAAAGATGTTTCTGTTGAAGTAGAACAAGGAGAAATTGTTGGATTGCTTGGACCCAATGGAGCTGGAAAAACAACAACCTTTTATATGATTGTTGGGTTAATTACTCCTTATTCAGGTAAAATTTATCTTGATAATGTTGACATTACCAAAGAACCCGTATATAAAAGAGCACAAAAAGGTATCGGATACCTGGCACAAGAAGCTTCAGTTTTCAGAAAATTAAGTATCGAAGATAATATAATGGCAGTTCTTGAAATGTCCAACATGTCGAAAGAAGAACAACGAGAGAGATTAGAAAATTTAATTAACGAATTTGGATTGCAAAAAATCCGTAAAAGCCTTGGGATTCAGCTTTCGGGTGGCGAACGTCGTAGAACAGAAATTGCCCGTGCATTAGCTTTAAAACCAAAATTTATTTTACTTGACGAACCTTTTGCCGGTGTAGATCCAATTGCTGTCGAAGATATTCAGGACATTGTAGGTAAATTAAAAGAAAAAAATATTGGTATTTTAATTACCGATCACAATGTTCACGAAACATTATCAATAACCGACCGCGCTTATTTGCTTTTTGAAGGCTCTATTCTTAAAGCAGGAAACGCAAAAGAACTAGCCGAAGATGAGCAAGTTCGCCGTGTTTACCTTGGCAAAAACTTTGATTTGCGTACCATAGGTATCAATGATGATTAGAATCGCAGATTCATTATATTGAACCCTGACAATTGTTAGTATTTAACAATTCAACTTCTTTCATATTTTGGCAGAAAATTCCAAATAACAATAAACAAAAAACAAATAAATCCCAATGAATCAATATTCAATAACTAAAATTGTGTTTGTAATTTTTAAATTGAAATTTGATATTTATTTGTAATTTAGAATTTGAATTTTGTAATTTATCTGGGTTAGGGTTTTTTGTTTAAGCTTGTAATAAATTCAATTTTATAAATGGAAATAAATTCAGAAAATATAAAAGAATACACCTTAAGTATAAGGAAAGCCAATCTTTATTCACTAATAATGATTATTCCTATTACTGCTATTCTTTTAATTCCATTTATTCTTATTTGGGATTTTCAAACTTTCGAAATTGGCCGAAAAGAATTTATGAGGCTTTTTATCTATGTTCTAATTCTTGGAATCATTCTTCACGAATTATTGCATGGAATCACCTGGGCTTTATTTTCAAAAAAAGGATTTAAATCTATAAAGTTTGGTTTAAATGGTATTACACCCTATTGTCATTGTAAAGAGCCTCTTAAAGTAAAATATTATCGACTGGGTGGGATAATGCCACTGATTATTATGGGAATCATTCCATCTGTTGTAGGAATTATTCTAGGAAATGGTCTTTTTCTTTCTTTTGGGATTTTCTTTTCATGGACTGCCGGAGGAGATATTATCTCGCTTTTTATGCTTAGAAAACTTGATGAAAACACAATGGTTTATGATCATCCACATAAAATGGGATTTTATATAAAAATAAATTAATCTTTTATTTTATATGCCATCACCCTATTATCATAAAAAGTAGGAACATATATTATTTTTTTCTCATAATTAAATCCAATATCAGCAGCATTAATTTTTAAGGGCGTTGTATCTAATAATTTTTCAGTTTCTTCGCCCAAACAAGCCATATAAACATTCCCGCTCCAATCAGAATATATCAGATGATTGTTCTCAAAACAAACTAACCCATCTATACTGCCGGTATTCAAGATGTAATCACTAAGTGTTTTATTTAGTAAATCTACTTTAACGATTTTTTCACGAGTACCAATAAATAAAGAACCTTTCCAAATACAAAGCCCATTTGGTCCTATTACGGAATTAGAACTAAACCACTTTTTTACAACCCCATTATATAATTGATATATAATATTAGCTTGCATATCTGAAATATATATAATACCCGAAGGATCAATAACTATGTCGTTTAAGAATTTTGCATCAGGCACTTCATAAAATCTTATTATTTGCTCCGTTTTGATATCAATTTCTGCTATACGATCAATATCTGTCACAAAAAGCCTTTCTTTATAAACACCTATTCCTTTAGGTGCATGTAAACCTTTTACCCATTCCAGTTTTATAATACTTCCATCATAAGTTAATTTAGAGATAAACCCATTATTATCTTTTTCAAGAGGTTTTCCGTTTATGTTTGAAACAAAAATGGCATTTTGTTTTTTACAAAAACAAACCGATTCCGGGACTTTAAATTCTGCTGAAGTTTTCCATAGAGCCTCTATTTTTTTGTTTATATAAACTTTATCCTCCTGTGCTTTCAGTGAAAAAGAAAATAGATAAACAAAACCCAGTGATATAATGATATATTTTTTCATAATTAATCCCTTTAAATTATCTTTCAAGTTATAAAAATTTTCATCAAAATTCAAACTAAAAATTTTTTAAATGCCTGATTATTAAAATCCAAATCGATAAAACCATTTTTTTAAAAATTATTCTTGTAATATAAAAATTTGTAATATATTTGCACACACTTTTGCGGATGTGTCGTAATTGGTAGCCGAGCTAGACTTAGGATCTAGTGCCGAAAGGCGTGGGGGTTCGAGTCCCTTCATCCGCACTTAACAAAACAAACCGCTTGAACTATCGAACAAAATCGGTGGTTTGGCGGTTTTTTAAAATTTACAAAATCTCAAATACATAAGTAATGAACATAGTTAAAGAGAACATTAATGATTTAACAGCAGTACTTAAGGTAAACATTACAAAAGATGATTATACCGAAAAAGTAGAAAACGTAATTAAGGATTACCGTAAAAAAGCTCGTATTGATGGTTTCCGTCCGGGTAAAATACCAACCGGATTAATCAAAAAAATGTATGGTAAAGGAATTCTTGTTGAAGAAGTAAATAAACTTATTTCTGAATCTCTTACCAATTATATACGCGACGAAAAATTAAATCTTCTTGGAGAACCATTACCAAGTGAGAATCAGAAAACTGCTGATTTCGATAATGAAACCGAATTTGAATTTTTATTTGATGTTGCAATTGCTCCTGAAGTTGAAATAAAAATTTCGAAAAAAGATAAAGTTCCTTATTACAGTATAAAGGTAGATGATAAATTATTAGAATCGTATACTGATAACTACACTCGTAAATTTGGCGAATTTAAAGATGCTGAAGAAACAACTGACAACGAAATGTTATCGGGAAATTTTATTCAGCTAAATGAAGAAGGAAATATCCTGGAAGATGGAATCAAGGCAGATGATGTAAGAATAACAATTGAGTACATTAAAGACGCTGATATTAAGACAACATTTGCCGGTAAAAAGGTTGGTGATAAAGTGAATTTTGATGTTCGTAAAGCTTATCCAAGTGATTCTGAAATAGCTTCCATGCTAAAAATTGACAAGGAAAAAGCAAAAGAAATAAGCGGGGATTTCCAGTTTGAAATTGTAAAAGTTCAACGTTTCGAAAAAGCAGAAATAAATCAGGAATTATACGATAAAGCTTTTGGTAAAGATGTAATCAAATCTGACGAAGAGTTTAAAGCAAAAGTTACTGAAGAAATCAAGTCAAATTTTGTTAAAGAAACTGATTACAGATTTATGATCGATGCAAAACAAAAATTTGTTGAGAAAATAAATCCTGAATTACCAACAGAGTTTTTAAAACGTTGGTTGACTATTGTAAATGAAGGTAAATTTACTGCTGAACAAATCGAAGAAGAATATCCTAAATTCGAAGATGATTTGAAATGGCAATTGATAAAAGACCAAATTATCAGAGATAATGAAATCAAAGTTGAAGAAAGCGAAGTTCTTGATGCTGCCAAAGAAGTTACTGCTGCTCAGTTTGCACAATATGGTTTGGCAAACATGCCAGATGAACAGTTAGAGCAATATGCACAGGAAATTCTTAAAAAAGATGACGAACGAAGAAAACTTTACGAAAAGAAATTTGAGGATAAAGTAGTTGATTTCATTAAAGATTTGGTAAAGCTTGACACTAAAGAAGTTACTACTGAAGAATTTCAAAAACTTTGGGAAAACGATCAGAAAAAAGATAAAAAGAAAAGTAAATAATTTCATCCAAATTTAACTAACTTTATCAGCTACTAATTAAATCTGATAAAAATTATGATTCCGAAAGACGAATTTAAAAAATATGCAACCAAACATATTGGTATAAGTAGTATTTCTCTGGAAAAATATGCTTCAGTTTATAATAACTACATATCACCAACGATTATAGAAGAGCGTCAGTTAAATATTGCGCAAATGGATGTTTTCTCCCGTCTAATGATGGATAGAATTCTCTTTTTAGGCGTACCTATTGACGATTACGTTTCAAACATTATACAGGCTCAGTTGCTTTTCCTTGAATCGACTGATCCGTCAAAGGATATTCAAATATATATGAATACACCTGGTGGTGGAGTACACGCCGGATTAGGAATTTATGATACTATGCAATACATAAGTCCTGATATTGCAACCATTTGTACGGGTATGGCTGCATCAATGGGTGCTGTTTTACTTGCTGCAGGAACGCCGGGCAAACGATCAGCTCTTACTCATTCAAGAGTTATGATTCATCAACCAATGGGTGGAGCACAAGGTCAGGCTACTGATATTGAGATTACTGCACGTGAAATTCTTAAACTAAAGAAAGAACTTTACGAAATATTAGCAAAACACACTAGTAATACTTTTAAGAAAATTGAAAAAGATTCTGATCGTGATTACTGGATGACTGCTGAAGAAGCTAAAAAATATGGTATGATTGATGAAGTGCTAGTAAGAAACGGAAATAAAAAATAAAAACTTATTTTACCTAATATTGAACCGCATTAATCAAAATGCGGTTTTTTTATTCTAATTAATGCCGTAAATTTGTCTGATGAATTAATATACAAGTAAGAGATGGATAAGTGTTCGTTTTGTGGGAGAGAGAAAAAAGATACAAATCTTTTAATTGCAGGATTATCAGGACATATCTGTGATCGTTGTATTGAACAAGCACACGATATTGTTCTGGAGGAGCTTCAGAAAAAAGGCGATTTTGATGTAAATCAAATAGAATTACTTAAACCTATTGAAATAAAAAAATTCCTTGATCAGTATGTCATTGGTCAGGAAGAAGCTAAGAAATACCTTTCTGTAGCTGTATACAACCATTACAAAAGACTTCAACAAACCAACAATAAAGACGAAGAAGAAATTGAAATTGAAAAATCAAATATTATTCTTGTTGGCGAAACAGGAACCGGAAAAACACTTCTGGCCCGAACCATTGCTAAAATGCTTCATGTTCCGTTTACAATAGTCGATGCAACGGTTCTTACAGAAGCCGGTTATGTTGGTGAAGATATTGAAAGTATTTTGACCCGTTTGTTACAAGTTGCTGATTATAATGTTGAAGCTGCAGAAAAAGGCATTGTTTTTATTGACGAAATTGATAAAATTGCACGTAAAGGAGATAATCCATCAATTACCCGTGATGTTTCAGGCGAAGGTGTTCAACAAGGATTATTAAAATTATTGGAAGGATCAATTATCAATGTTCCTCCGCAGGGAGGTCGTAAACATCCCGACCAAAAAATGATTCCTGTAAATACCAAAAATATACTATTTATATGCGGTGGTGCATTTGATGGAATTGAACGAAAAATTGGTCAAAGGTTAAACACTCAGGTTGTTGGGTATTCTGCCAGCAGAGAAAAAGATCAGATCGATAGAAATAATTTATTACAATACATTGCACCTCAGGATTTAAAATCATTTGGCTTAATTCCTGAAATTATTGGACGATTACCAGTTTTAACTTATTTAGACCCTCTTGAAAAAGAAGCTTTACGAAGAATTCTTACAGAACCTAAGAATGCTATTATTAAACAATACGAAAAGCTTTTTAAAATGGACGGAGTAAAATTAAGTTTTGAAAAAGAAGTGTTTGATTACATTGTTGATAAAGCTATCGAATTTAAATTGGGAGCACGGGGTTTACGTTCAATATGCGAAGCCATTATGATAGATGTTATGTTTGATATACCATCGAAAGAGGAAACTGAAGCAAATATTACCCTTGAGTACGCAAAAGAAAAAATGGGTAAAATAAATATCCAAAGATTAAAAGCTGCTTAATTTTTAATTTAACATAAATCCGAATCTCGGTTTACAATTTAAACATCCGAAGTTTTGAAAACTTCGGATGTTTTCTTTTGTCTATAACTTTTATTTCTTCCTGTCTAAAGTTAATATTGTAAACGAATACTTATTTTTTTCATCGGGTTCAAAATCTCTTCGATCAATCTCTATCCACTCTTCCATATTTATTTCAGGGAAAAATGTGTCGCCTTCGAATGCATGATGAACTCTTGTTAAATATATTCTGTCAACCAATGACATGGCCTGTTCATAAATCTTCCCCCCTCCAATTATAAATGCTTCCGAATCATCTTTAGCTTCTTTTATAGCATCTTCCAAAGAGTGAACAACAATACAGCCTTCAGCGCTATAATTCTTATCTCTTGTAATTATTACATTTGTTCTGTTTGGTAATGGCTTACCACAGGACTCAAAAGTTTTTCTGCCTTGAATAACATAATGCCCTGTTGTTGTTTCCTTAAAATGTTTTAAATCACGAGGTAAATGCCATATCAGGTCATTATCTTTTCCTATTACATTATTTTCGGCAACCGCAACTATTATTGAAATCATAGATTTGTTTATTAGTAAAATGGTTTACTCGTTTATTAGTTAACTTGTTTACCCGTTGGTTTGTTATTTCTTAGAAACTTAATATAGCCATTTAACTTTTTCTGAAGTGAATATACTTTATCCTTTAACTCAGAATATTTTTCATCTGAGATTAAACCTCTGTTAAATGATTTTACAATTTGTTTTCCAATAGTATCCCTGCCTTGCCGGCAGGCAGGCTTTTGAAAATAATCCCATATTAAAACAATGTTCCAAATTTCATCAGCAATTATATTTGCTTCCTGATAAACTTCCAAATCTTCTAATTCCATTGCCATATTTTTTACAATTTAACAAATAAACCAGTAAACCTTTAAACAGATATTTTCCCCTTAATATGAGGATGCGGATCATATTTCTCGAGTTCAAAATCATCAAATTCAAAAGAAAAAATATCTTTTTTATCAGGATTCATTTTCAAATTTGGTAAAGATTTAGGCTCACGAGATAATTGAAGTTTAACCTGGTTAATATGATTTGAATAAATATGTGCATCACCTAATGTATGAACAAACTCGAAAGGCTCCAGACCTGTTGCCTGCGCTACCATTTTTAATAATATAGCATACGATGCTATATTGAATGGTACTCCCAAAAATATATCAGCACTTCGTTGATACAACTGACAAGAAAGCTTTCCATTTGCAACATAAAATTGGACTAATATATGACAAGGTGGTAAAGCCATATTTTTTAAATCACCTACATTCCATGCACTAACAATATGTCGTCGCGAATCAGGATTATTTTTTATTGAATCAATAATCTGAGAAATCTGGTCAACTGATTCTCCGTTCGGAGCGGGCCATGATCGCCACTGATATCCGTAAATATTTCCCAAATCACCGTTTTCGTCTGCCCACTCATTCCAAATATTTACTTTATGATCATTCAAATACTTTATATTGGTATCACCATTTAAAAACCAAAGTAATTCATAGATTATGGATTTTATATGAAGCTTTTTAGTCGTAAGTAAAGGAAAACCATCCTGCAAATTAAACCTCATTTGATAACCAAAAGTGCTGATTGTACCAGTACCTGTACGATCCTCTTTTTTTACTCCGTTTTTTAAAACATGGTCAAGTAAGTTGAGATATTGTTTCATTTCAATTATTTTTTCAGAATAAGTTATAGACTTGTAAAATTAAAAAAACAATAAGCAGAATTGTTCATTTCATAAGATTTCTATTCAACAATTTATAAGCAATTCACAAAGCAAAATTGCATAAAGACCTGTTACATCAACATATTATACTGTTTTAACTGTTAATAAAAAATAATTTAGTACATTTGAGCATTTAATTACCAGAATTACCTAAACAGCTTTATATGTCAAAAGTATTTTCACTCTCAGAAGCAGCTTCCATTGCTTTACACGGAATTATCCTTATTGCACGTGAAAAAGAAGGATTAAATGTAATAAAGATCGCCGAACGTACCAGTACATCAAAACATCATGTTGCCAAAGTAATGCAACGACTGGTAAAAGCCGGATATTTGACTTCGCAACGAGGCCCGAGTGGTGGTTTTTCTTTAAAAAAGAAAGCCGAAGATATTAGTTTTCTGGAACTTTATGAAGTAATAGAAGGAGCCATTGAAATTAGCACCTGCCCAATGGATAAACCTATATGCCCGTTTGATAAATGTATTTTTAAGAATGTAACAAGCAAACTGACGCTTGAATTTAAAAATTATTTACAGGAACAAACTGTTGATCTGTATCTGTAAATAGATAGATAGTATCAAGTAATGAGTATTGAGACATGAAACTTCTCCTGATCTATCGTAAAGTTTAATGTCGTACTTTTCAAACCTCTTTGTGAATTTTTGTGTCTTAGAGCCTTTGTGGCAATAAGAATTACGTCACTACGAATTCACAAACACACTTTCTAACACTCATTTAACCTATAGCCAAAATCTAAAAAAATACTCAGTTATTATATTCGCAATCTGAATATTACATAACAAAACCCTTTATACATACCAAATAACATGATATAAATCATTGTAAAAAATTTGGTCAGGTGTAAAACTTATTGTTATTTTGGTATTTATTTACTTAATTACCTTTTAAGATAAAATATGAAAAGAGAAATAATAGAAATAGATGAAGAAAAATGTAACGGATGTGGTGAATGTATACCAAACTGTCACGAAGGTGCATTACAAATGATTGATGGAAAGGCCAGATTAATCAGTGATTTAATGTGTGATGGGTTAGGTGCTTGCATTGGCCATTGTCCTGAAGGAGCAATTGAAATTATTGAACGTGAAGCCCAACCCTACGATGAAATTATAGTGATCAAAGAAATGGTAACTAAAGGTAAAAACACCGTTATAGCGCATCTAACACACTTAAAAGACCATAAAGAATTTGGGTTTTATAAACAAGGAATAAAATATCTGCAGGAACATAAAGATAAAATTGATTTCGATATTGATGAAGTAATAAATACAGTAAGTAAAAACGAAATGGATAAAAAAGAACCCGTTCAAATAAAAACAGAACCAATTCATCACCATCATCACGAACATGGTGGAGGATGCCCCGGATCATTATCACAATCATTTAATCAACCTGAAACTACTACGGCACAACATGCCGGAGAAGTTCAGTCACAATTAACTCACTGGCCTGTGCAAATGCATCTTATAAATCCGGCTGCATCTCATTTCCACAATTCGGATTTAGTTTTAGCTGCTGATTGTGTTGCATTTTCTATGGGCGATTTTCATAATAAACATTTAAAAGGAAAAACGCTGGCAATAGCCTGTCCTAAATTAGATTCAAATACTGATGTTTATATTCAGAAATTAATTTCGCTTATTGATGATGCAAAAGTAAACACCATTACAATAATGAAAATGACAGTACCTTGTTGTGGTGGTATTTTACAAATGGCTCAAATTGCTTCTCAACAAGCATCACGAAAAGTTCCGATTAAATCGATAACAGTTGATATTAACGGTAAAATTCAACACGAAGATTGGGTGTAAATCAAATTACAGTTAATAAATAATAATTAAAATAAACAAAATTGGTTCTGGCAGGTTTTATATTAACTTGTCAGGATTTCTAACACACGAACTATGAAAACAAAGAAATACACAGAAGCAGAAGCGCGTCCTAACCCACATGGAGTAGATGCCCGAAATATATATGATGGCGATCATGCTATTGTAACACACATTTTATTGCAACCAGGCGAACAACTTAAAAAACACATTACTCCTGTCGATGCTATTTTTTATGTTTTAGAAGGAACAGGAATAGTTGAAGTTGGTGATGAACAGTTAGAAGTTACAAAAGACACATTAATTGACAGCCCTGCTAAAATTCCACACTGCTGGTATAATAAAAGTAACGAAATTCTTAGAATACTTGTTACAAAAGTTCCAAGACCGGACGGGCCAACAAAACTTTTATAATTTTTATATTTTTACTTTTTTTGCTAAGTATGTCTAACAGGATAAAAAGAGAAAAACGGATTGTTGAGTTGATGATTGCGCTATATTGTCAGGATAATCACCAAGATTCCGGTCTTTGCGAAAGCTGTTCAGACCTGAGGGATTATGCTTTTAAACGACTATTAAGCTGTCCGTTTGATGAAGAAAAACCCGTATGCTCTAAATGTAAATTACATTGTTATAATACAAATCAAAAAAATAAAATAAAAGAAGTAATGAGATATTCAGGTCCTAAAATGCTGATGAAGTATCCAAAAGATACTATTCTTTATTACTATGATAAATTAAAATATAAGAATCACAAGATTGAAATAAACGGCTAGTCATAATTTAAGTTACACATTATAAATATGTTAAGTTGTAAAATTGTAAATTATATTATGGCGGTATTAGTGGGATTTGGTGCTTTTGTGTTTTTGTGGCATTTTTTTATTAGCCACTAAATCACGAACTTAAATCTCTAATAATAAGCAACTAATTATTTAAAACAATAAACTAAACCACATCAATAAAATCGCTGATAACTATCGGGATTAGTCTGTTAGGTCTATCAGTTAAATAAAAAACAATATCATGAAAATTCAAAATCTGACAAATTCACCCAAAGTACCATTTGATTTAGATGGATATATACTACATTCAGAAAAACAAATCGAACTTGTTCATCTTTTATTAAACCCAGGTGAAAATCTTGCAGAACATAAAAATCCATTTGATGTGTTATTCTTTGTAATTGAAGGGAATGGTATTTTATCAATTGAAGGTGAGGAATTTGAATTAACAGCTACAGATGTGACAAAAGTAATATCTGAGAAAAATCGTGGATGGCAAAATAATTCAAATCAAGATTTAAGACTTTTAGTTATTAAACTCCTTTAAATGAATATCCGTTATTACAACCATAACAAATAATTATCCCCTGTCATTCCGGGCTTGACCCGGAATCTAAGATAAAATTACTAGATTCCTGCATTACTCGCTCCGCTCATGAGAAAAGTTCGCAGGAACGTTTATCTTCATGACTGAAAGGAGTAATGACAAGTATTTAATTAGAGATTGGTTAAAATTACGGATAATCATACTACTTTAATTTGATTTTGTTAAAAGAGAACATTCTGTTATCTTACGCAAAATTTTAAATTCAATTACATGTATAAGTTTAATTTTCGAATCTTTCTCCTATTAATATTTTTAGGTTTATTTTCCTGCCAATCAAACACTGAAAAATTTAATGAAAAAGACTACATAAAATCAGTTCAGGAATGGCAACAACAAAGACTTGAAAATTTAAAATCTGAAACCGGCTGGTTAAATCTTGTTGGATTATATTGGTTAAAAAAAGGACAAAATCCTTTTGGAAGTAACGAAGCTAATAATATTATTTTCCCTGAAAAAGCACCCGATTTTATAGGAACAATTATTCTTTACAAAGGGAATCTCAGTATTTCGGTTAATGAGGATGTTTCTGTTTATGTTAATGATTCTTTGACAATAGAACATAATATTAATACAGATATGGAAGATAATACTACCATATTTAAAATGGGATCCTTCAGTTGGCATATTATAAAACGTGATGATAGATATGGAATAAGATTACGAGATTTGGAAAGTCTATTAATCGAGCAATTTACAGAAATACCTTATTTCACAGTTGATCCAAACTGGAGAATAGAAACAAAATTCGAACGTTTTGATTCTCCTAAAGAAATTGCAGTGCCAAATGTTCTAGGTGATGTGGAATTTGAAAAATGTTATGGTTTATTAAAGTTTCAAATCGAAGAAAAAGAATATTCGTTGATGCCATTAGGTGATGGAGTAAATAGTGGATTATTCCTGATTTTTGCTGATGAAACAAGCGCTGAAGAAACCTATGGTGCTGGAAGATTTTTATCAGTTGAAAAACCAGATAAAAATGGAAAAACTTACATTGACTTTAATAAAGCTACAAATCCACCATGTGCTTTCACTGATTTTGCAACTTGTCCATTGCCTCCAAGAGAAAATATTTTACCTGTTAAAATATTAGCAGGAGAAAAAATAAACGAACATTTTGGACATCACTAAAAAATTCTAAATACAAGCTAAAAAGCAGTACCTTTGCTGCACTCTTTTTAAAAAAGAGTTAATTTGCATATTTCTACTCGTTAATAAAATTCTCCATAAAGATGAAAAGATTTTTAACTTTTGGCGTTTTGACTAGCATCTTGCTATTTAATCAATTAGTCCACTCTCAAATTAATTCAAAAACAACAACACACATTATTCTCGATGAAGAATATAGTGATTGGGATACATATTCCAATATCGGGGAAAGCAATGTCTTAAAAGCAGCTAATGATAATGATTTTTTATTCATCTATTTTGAATTAGACAACCCAATTTCTATTCAAAACAGTAATTCTTTAACTTTATATATTGATGCTGATAATAATCCCGCAACGGGAATATCAGTAAATGGTATTGGTGCCGAAATTGAATTTACTTTTGGAACCAAAAGCGGGACAGCTTATTTAGGAGGTAATAGTTATTCTATCGGTGCATCTGATTTGTTTTTGGTTACGTCACCAACAGTTTGGTCAGACATATTTGAACTTTCAATTGATAGAAATGCCATAATAAGCAGTAACACGGTATTTACAAGCAATACTATCAAAATTTTATTAAAAGATTTGGATTCCGGTGATTTAAATCCTGCTACTTCTGGAGGAGCAGAATATATTTTTGTCTCTAATACTTTTGATCCATTACAATATTCCTTAAATAAAAAATCCGGCGATCATCTTCGTATTGTTTCTCATAATGTTGAATTCGATGGTTTTTTTGAAGATCCTCAAAAACCGTCCTTCCAAAGGATGTACCAAGCTATTGTGCCTGATATTATTGGATTTCAGGAAATTTATGATCACAACGCTACCGATATGACAACCAGACTGGAAGAAATATTGCCTTCACCAGACGGGAAAGAATGGAAAGCTTCTAATTATGCCGACACCTGGGTTGCTTCAAGATATGATATTTTAAGTACACATTCGGTTGGTGGGTTTGGAAATGGAGCATTCCTTTTAGATTTAAGACCTGATTATAATACTAATCTTTTATTAATATCGGCGCATCCACCCTGCTGTGATAATGATGTTTCAAGACAAAATGAAGTTGATGCAATTGCTCAGTTTATTCGAGATGCAAAAGCTGGAACAGGATCTATAACTCTTGCAGACAGCACGCCGGTAGTAATTTTAGGAGATATGAATTTCGTTGGAGATACTCTACAACTTATTACGCTTTTAGATGGTGATATTAATGATGAATCTACTTATGGAGAAGACTATATTCCCGATTGGGACACAACTTCGTTTGAAGATTCAAAACCACAGGTTACTAATCTCCCAATGACATTTACACAAGGCAATAGTACCGGAGCAGGAAGCTATGCAAAAGGAAGATTAGATTATATTATATATTCCGGATCGGTAATGGATTTACAAAACAGTTTTGTTCTTTATACTCATTCATTACCTTCAGATACGCTTACAAAATATTCATTGCAAGAAAATGACACCGAGTCAGCAAGTGACCATTTTCCTGTGGTTGCAGATTTCTACATAAATCTTAACATCCCAAATAATGATACCATTGAAGAATATGGTATTTTACCCCTTCGGGAAAATGACATTAATGGAAATCCAATTCATCTAAATCAAACAAAAACTATTTCCGGAATTGTTACCATGTCGAATGAACTGGGAACTACCGGCCCGGCATATATTCAAGATAATGAAGCCGGGATTGCTGTTTATGGTTCTGATTTTGTTTCATTGCTCTCCTCTGGTGATTCAATAACATTAACAGGAGATGTTGGATTTTACAATGGCCTTACAGAAATGGTTTATAATGCTGCATCTTCAAGTGTTACTGTACACAAAAATATGAGTATCCCTAATCCGGAAATTGTACCAATAGATAGTGTTTTAAATCAAGAGTGGGATGGAAATGAATTACTTGAAGGAAAACTTTTACGAATTAATAATGTTAAATTCTCTGAGACTGGTACTTTTGCCAGCAATGCAAATTACACTTTAACTGATGGAACAAATACTTTAACTGTAAGAATTGATGGAGATACTGATATTGATGGCACTGAAATTCCGTCTGATACCATTAGCATAATCGGATGCATTTCCCAATATGATTCTTCTTCTCCTTATAGTGAAGGTTATCAGATATTTCCAAGAAGCTTAAGCGATATTATTGAGGGTTCAACTCCAAATCCAACAATTACATTAATTCAACCAACAGAAGGAACAATCTTAACAGGAAATACTAATTTCAATATTGAATGGACAAGTTCTAATGTAAGTAATATTGATTTATATTATAAACTTTGGGATGAATCAACATGGACTGAAATAGCAACGAGTGTTAACGCAACAAATAATTCATATACATGGACAGTTCCGGCAATTGAAAATGATTCTTGCCAGATAAAAGCAGTTAAATCTGATGAAGAAACTGTTTATGATATTTCTGATAAATT
>JAIORB010000013.1 GCA_021108325.1 Bacteroidales bacterium
ATTGGGACAACAACGGAGCATTATTACAGGGAGCTTACGAAGTATATATTTTTGCTGATGGTAACGAAATTGGAAATACTCAATTCCTAATTGAATAACGTGAATTTTTTAATTCAATATATATAAAACGGAGCTTAATAAAGCTTCGTTTTTGTTATTTCTTATTTGGTTGGTTATGCAATCCACATTCTCTTTTTTCGGGCTGTTCCCACCACCATCGCCCGGCACGAACATCTTCACCAGGCTTTATTGCACGGGTACAAGGCTGACATCCAATGCTCGGAAATCCTTTATCGTGTAATTCGTTATATGGAACATTATTCTTTCTAATATAATCCCAAACCTGGTCTTCAGTCCATTCAATTAAAGGATTAATTTTGAATAAGCCATGTTGCTCGTCCCACTCAACAAGTTTGTTGTCAAATCTGGTAATCGACTGGTCTCTTCGCAAACCACAAATCCAGGCTTCCAATCCCTTAAACGCCCTATGCAATGGTTCTTTCTTTCTTAAATAGCAACATCTCTCACGATTTTCAACACTTTTGTAAAAATGATTGATACCTTTTTCCTCCACCATTTCTTCAATTTTTATATGATCAGGAAAAAATACTTTTATTTTTATACCATAATGATCACTGGTTTTTGCAATCAGGTTATATGTTTCTGGAAATAATCTACCTGTATCAAGAGTAAAGATATATACATGTTTATTGATCTTACAAATCATATCCGTGAGCACCTGATCTTCAGCACCCATGCTTGAAGCAAACCCTACCTTGCTATCACATTTGTCAATGAAATATTTTAATACATCTTCCGGTGATTTATCTTTTAATTCATTAGTTAACTGTTTTGCTTGTTCTGTTTTATTCATCTTCTCCTATTTTTCCTAAAATTTAAGATCACAAAATTAAAAAAATAATCCTCTGAATTTTAATTATTAAACCCCTATTTTACTAATAAAGTAACCTTATAACATTTTGCGGGCATATATTGTTTATAATAATTTGCAAGATTTTTAGCACTTGATAATCCGCATTATATTTTTTAAGTTTACTGTCTGGCTTTTTCTAAAATTTATTATTATGATACAAGAAAATTTCATAAAATATATCGAAACCAGTTTAAAAGAAAACTGGGAGATTTGTGCTTTAACAGACTATCAAGGAGAAAATTATAAATATAGCGATGTAGCACGAAGAATTGCCAAGATTCATATTATGTTTGAAGAATGTGATGTGAAAAAAGGAGATAAAATCGCCCTAATTGGGAAAAACTCAGCAAATTGGGCAATAACCTACCTTGCAATTATTTCATATGGAGCTGTTGTAGTTCCTATTCTTCCGGATTTTCTTCCTAACGATGTACATCATATAGTAAATCATTCCGATTCTATCGTTTTATTTTCCGGCGATCCAATTTGGGAAAACCTCGATGAAAAAAGCATGCCTAATTTAAGAGCCATATTTTCGTTAACCGATTACAAATTGCTAATCGAAGGTAAAAGCGAAAATATTAAAAATATTTACAATAAACTCGACACATTTTATGAAGACCTTTATCCGGGAGGAATAACTGCCGAAAAACTTTCTTTTGATGAGATTTCAAATGAAGAAGTGGGTGTATTAAATTATACCTCGGGAACAACCGGATTTTCAAAAGGAGTTGTTTTGCCATTAAATAGTTTAGCTGCTAATATTCGTTTTGCACGTAGAAATCTTCCTCTTGATCCTGGCGACAATGTTGTTTCGTTTTTACCTTTGGCACATACTTATGGTTGTGCTTTTGAGTTCTTGTGGCCTTTTTCAATTGGTTGCCATATTCATTTTTTAACTCGCACACCTTCACCTAAAATTATTGTACAGGCTTTTCAGGAAGTTAAACCAACTATTGTTGTTACAGTACCTCTAATTATTGAAAAAATTTACAAGAAACAAATACTTCCCGCTCTTGACAAAAAATCTATGCAGTTTCTGTTAAATGTGCCTTTGATTGATAAAGCAATTTATTCTAAAATAAAAAAGAAACTTACCGACGTTTTTGGAGGAAACTTTAAAGAAGTTATTATTGGTGGTGCGGCATTAAACAAAGATGTAGAACTCTTTTTAAATAAAATTGGTTTTAATTTTACAATTGGCTACGGGATGACTGAATGTGGACCCTTAATCAGTTATGCAAACTGGGATAAAATAAAATTAGGCTCAGCCGGATCTATGGTTGATACACTTGAAATTAAAATCGACTCAAGCGATCCTTACAATGAAGTTGGAGAAATAATGGTTCGTGGTGAAAACCTAATGTACGGATATTATAAAAATGTAGAAGCTACAGAACAGGCCATAGACAAAGACGGGTGGTTACATACCGGTGATTTAGGAGTAATTGATGAAGAAAATTTTGTTTTTATAAAAGGTCGAAATAAAAGTTTGATTTTGGGTTCTTCAGGAGAAAACATTTACCCTGAAGAGATTGAAGCCAAATTAAATAATATGCCATATATCCAAGAATCAGTTATTATCCAAAAAGACAATAAATTAATTGCCCTTGTTTACCCTGACTTGGAAGCCGTTGATCAGAAAAAAATTAATGAAGCCAGATTAACAGAAATCATGGAAGAAAATAAAAAAGCAGTAAATCTGGAATTGGCAAAATATATGCAAATTGCTAAAATAAAAATTTACCCTGAGGAATTTGAAAAAACACCTAAACGAAGTATAAAGCGATTTTTATACTCTGCAACAGAATTATAAAAAAAGAGCGCCCACCACAAGCAACTCCCCAAGGTGTGAAAAAGTATGATTATCTGTTGTACCGCTCCAAGCGGTTCCACAAAAGGCAATACTCGTGCAACAGCTACACGCCGTGGAACGGATAAGTAAACCAGAATTTTTACAAAAAGAATAGAATGGCCTCTTGGCCTAGAAAAAAATGTTAAGCCCTAACGCTAATGACAAAATATCATCTTCCCAATCTTCCTGGGCTTTTAAATTATAATAAACATAATCTGCAATTGTATTAATCTCTGCATAGGTTTCAATACTATTAAAAAATCTTTTTTCATCAAATTTAAATTTTGATTTGACACCTAAATTTAAGCAAGCATAAATGCTGTTAGTGCTATAGTAACCTTCCGGATATTTATCAGGAAGTCTTAAATAAGAATTCTGCCCCGGCTCAAGACTTACCGAAAAACCTAAAATAGGACTTATATTATATTTTTGTTTTATGTTAAATTGATATAATCTGAATGTATTTTTTATTGTAAAAGTATGTATGGTTGCTTCACCTTTACATTCCGGCACATAACCATATAAAATATCTGTTTGTGATATTTCCCGCCACCATTCGTATCCTGCACCTATAGATAAAAATCCAATATTCCCTGCATATTGTATTTTTATGTAATCAGGCATATACCATTTATTTTTCTTTCCCTCCTCAATTATTTCCCGGTCTTCCTGAGCAAAAATACTCCCGGAAAAAGAAAAAATAAAACAAAGAAATAATAATTTGCATTTTTGACGTTCCACTAATCTTAATATTTTATCTGTTCAACCTCAACTTCATATTCGTTCGCAGTAATAATTGCATATTCTTTATCCATTATTGATCCTACAACTAAATATTGTATTTCATCATTATAGTATTCTCCATATTCAAACCGGTGTATATGCCCATGAATAGACAAATCAACAGCATATTGGATCATTAATGCTTTATATTTTTCTTCAAAATCATCAGTAAATTGATCTCCATAAGGAGGTATATGACATAATGCAAAAATATTTTCATATTTTAAAGAGTTATTTAATTCATTCTCCAGCCAATCAAAGTCTGGATTCTTATTGCTTTCCCAAAAAATATTGTCAAACAAAATGAATAAATTACTATTATATATAAAGCTTTTATTTGGCTCACCATACATTTGTTTATATATTATTTCCCCATTTGATTTATAATCGTGATTTCCAATTACAGTAAGATATGGCACTTTTAATTTCTTCATTTGCCCATGAAACATCTCGTACTCTTTTAAGTATCCATGATCGGCTATATCCCCATTTGCAATTACAAATTCAATATCATTTCTTGCATTTATGTTTACAATTGCTTCGTTTAATTCATGGTAGTTGTAATGAGAATCTGCAATTACAGCAAATTTGATTTCTTCTCTTTGTACCGAATCTGCTTTTAAAAGATTGTTAAAGTTTATATGTTGAATATTTTTATATTCATCTTCAATATTTGCTGCATAAGGACTGTATTCAAAATAATCGCATCTGCCTATTATTCCTAAAATTGAGAATATTAAAACCAATTGCAATAATCCGGTAATTTTTCTCATTTCTCCTTTTTATTACTAATAACGTTTTGCCCACAATTATTGTGCTAAACTCAAAATCGCACAATTAATTGTATGAAAACATCATATTCGCTTTTTTTTCTTATTTCAGATATGTTAAAGATATTAGAATTATTCTTTAATTGAAAAGCCTGGTTATTATTTATATCTTTGAATTTAAAATAAAATTCTTGAAAAGATTTGCAATTATAGTAGCTGGAGGATCAGGGCAAAGAATGGCAAGCTCCATTCCAAAGCAGTTTTTATCCATTAACAATGAAATTGTTCTTATGAAGAGTATTCGGTCTTTTCATGAATTCGATTCAACACTTAAAATTATTGTAGTTATTCCTGAAAATCATATTCCCTATTGGCATGACCTGTGTAATAAATACAATTTTACAATTGAACATACCGTAGTTAAAGGAGGACAAACAAGATATCATTCAGTAAAAAATGCGCTTGAGAAAGTTGCTAAGGATGGAGTAGTAGCTATTCATGATGGAGTAAGACCATTAGTTAGTCAAACCACCATTGAGCAAGTTTTTGAAATAGCAGAAATAAATGGAAATGCTGTTCCATATATCGATTTGGTTGATTCCATAAGATTTATTGATTCGGATATTAACAAACCTGTTGATCGCAATAAATATAAATTAATCCAAACTCCACAAGCATTTGATTGCAACCTTATTAAAAAAGCTTATGAGCAATCGTGGGATGAATCTTTTACAGATGATGCAAGCTTGGTTGAAAAACTTGGTATAAAAATAAACCTTGTGCCGGGCAATCGTGAAAATATTAAAATTACCTCTCAAATAGATCTTAAAATTGCAGAAGCTCTCTCCAATTATTTATCTGAATGAAATACCAAAAAAGGTATATTTGTATGAAACAATACTTTCCTGGCAATACTAGGGTTCAATATTTTAGAAAGCAAATTTCTTTTATGCGTAACCAAAGAGATAATGTCGATATTCTTTTCTCTTGTAAACTCTTGTATTCCTTTTAAAAAATCTTCCTCTTCAATTAAACTGCACTCAATTTCATAATCCGGGTATTGAGTATACATTTTTTCTTTAAGCCTGTTCATTTTTGCTTTATCCCAAACATTTGTATCTGGGTTTCCAATATGAACACAGTACAACCTGATATCAAAAGGTGACACAATATTCATGAGTTTTTTCAAAGCTTTATAATCAGATTCATCAAAATCAGTGGCATACATAATATTAATTGTCGCAATACCTGAATAATAAGAATCTTCAGGAATAACTAATACAGGCACTTTCGTATCTTCAATAACTTTAGCTGTTACGCTACCGATCAAATCATTTTCCTTTTCTCCCTGGCCACGGGTTCCGATAATTATTACATCAGGTTTATACTCCACACTTTTTGCTATGATTTCTTCACTCGCAATTCCTCGTACTAAAGCATAATCTAATTTCACTCCCTGAATATTATCTTTTTCAATCTTTTTTTTCAAATCTCCGTAAAACTCCTCCATGTTACTTTTAGCACGTAACTCGATCTCTCTAATGATCTCGTCCATATTAACCTGATAGTAATAAGTGTCAGTTAATGGCATTGAATTTACAACAGGATTATAATAAACATGCATCAACTTAATTTCGGCATTTAGCTTTTCAGCCAGTCCAATAGCGTAACGGCATGCATTTACAGAATAATCACTAAAATCAATTGGAATTAGTATACGTTGAACACTTTTATTTGACTCATCTATTTCATTCTGATATTCATCACGAAACTGATCGCTTACTTTTTCAACTATGCGCAACGCCTTTTCTAAATCGCACGAATTTACACGAACTTTTACACCACCTGAAATAACAGAATGTATCAGGTTAACATTTTTAAGATAACATTCAACTCCTTCTGCTTCGAGCCTGGTACGAAGTATTTCTGCCCGCGCATAATTATGAACTGCAATTGTTATTAATTTATCTTCCATAACTCAAAATTTTATTTGTTACAAATAATAAGGAAATAACAACAACCGGTTAATAAATTAAATGTACTCTCTTGCTCCTATCTTGTCGTAAAATTTATTAATAAATGTCAGTAAATTTTCAGGTAACTTTTCCATCAACTTTTCAAAATCCGGTTCAGTATCTCTGTCGGTAACTATTTCGTTAGTATCAGATGGAGGAGGAGGAACTGAGCATTTTCCAACATATGGCAATATTTGCCAACTTTCAGGATATTCTTTAAACATAGGAAGCAATTCGTAAGCAATAATTAATAATTTGCCTCGATTAATTTTGTCTTTTCTTCTTAATTTATTAACCTGATATTGTACCCATTCATTAGCAACCTGATATTTTACAATATCTATTTTACTAAAGGCTGCTCCTAAGAGATTACTTTTATAAGAATCAAAATTGTACCAATAATCTTTTAACTCATCATTTGGCGGATTGTTTTCCCATTTATGTCCTAAAAAATCCAAAGAATATAGAGCAAAAGTGTGGCTTAAAAGCTGAATAAACCAGCTTCTCATTCTGGGATCACAATATATTCTGCAAAGTTCTTGAGAAAACTGAAATGCTATTTGATTGTAATTTAAATCGGAAACATTTAAAGCTATTTTATAAAAATCACGACCCAAAGGCCAATAAAATGTTGGTCCGGAAATTTCATCATTAACCAGCTCAAGTGGTTTAAATCCTAATGGAGGCCCGGCAGGAATCAGCCTGTCAAATTCTTCCACAATGTCATTTATCACAATCATTAATTTTTCGTTTTGCTCATTACTCTCGAAGACATTGTTTTTGATAATCCATTTTTCCATAAGTTTCTCCTTTAATTTTGGTTAGGTTAATATATCCATCCTACCTTCGAATAGATTGCAAGAGGTTTAGGTAAGAATTCAATTTTTTATAATATACAAAAAAAACTATTTAAAATCAAGTTAAATTCCTGCTTTTTCCTATTTATATGAAGTAATAAGTGTTTTATATCGATCGAAAAATATTATTTTTGTGATATTAATTATATTACATACACTTATGAAACAAAGAAGAAGCTTTATTAAAGATTTATTGCAATCGACAGATGTTGATCGTGATATAAATGCAAAAGGTTGGGTAAGAACCAAAAGAGGAAATAAACAAATAGCTTTTGTTGCTTTAAATGATGGATCAACTATTAATAATATTCAAGTAGTAATTGATATTGCTGCTTTCAACGAAGATCAAATAAAAAATATAACTACAGGTGCAAGTATTAGTGTAAATGGCACACTTATTAAATCAATGGGGCAAGGACAAAGTGTAGAAATTCAAGCCAAGGAAATTGAAGTTTACGGTACTGCTGATCCTGAAACTTATCCTTTGCAGAAAAAAGGCCATACCCTGGAGTTTTTACGTGAAATTGCGCATTTAAGATTCCGCACAAACACCTTCGGAGCAATATTTAGAATTCGTCATGCAATGTCTTTTGCTATACATAAGTTTTTTAACGATAATAACTTTTATTATTTACACACTCCTATTGTAACGGGATCGGATGCTGAAGGTGCTGGCGAAATGTTTCGTGTTACAACTCTGGATGCCGAAAATCCTCCAAAAACTGAAGATGGTAAAATAGATTACTCTGAAGATTTTTTTGGTAAAGAAACAAATCTAACAGTATCAGGTCAATTGGAAGCAGAGCTAGGTGCAACTGCTTTATCAAATGTGTATACTTTTGGACCTACTTTCAGATCCGAAAACTCAAATACTCCAAGGCACTTAGCTGAATTTTGGATGATAGAACCAGAAATGGCCTTTTATGACATTCATGATAATATGGATTTAGCTGAAAAAATACTTAAATATGTAGTAAAATATGCTTTAGATAATTGCATTGACGATCTTAATTTCCTTGAAAAAAGGTTGTTAGAAGACGAGAAAACAAAACCTCAAAACGAAAGATCTGAGATGCCATTAATTGAAAAACTTCAATTTATTCTCGAAAATGATTTTGTTCGATTAAGCTATACTGAAGCTATTGATATTCTTAAAAATTCAAAACCAGCCAAAAAGGGTAAATTCCAATTTCCTGTTGAATGGGGAATTGACTTACAGTCGGAACATGAACGTTATCTGGTTGAAAAACATTATAAAAAGCCTGTAATTTTAATTGATTATCCTAAAGATATTAAGGCATTTTATATGAAACAAAACGAGGATAACAAAACCGTTCGTGCTATGGATGTTCTTTTCCCCGGAATCGGAGAAATAATTGGCGGATCGCAAAGAGAAGAAGATTATAACAAATTAAAGAACCGTATTTCAGAAATGGGAATACCTGAAAAGGATATGTGGTGGTATCTGGAAACAAGGAAGTTTGGCACTGTACCTCATAGTGGGTTTGGGTTAGGTTTCGAAAGATTGATTCTGTTTATTACAGGAATGTCGAATATTCGTGATGTAATTCCATTCCCAAGAACACCTAAAAATGCAGAATTTTAATTAATTTTAAACAAATATTTTGCACAGAAAATGTTAAAACAAAGTTTACAACAAAAGTTATTACAAAAACTTTCGCCTCAGCAAATTCAAATGATTAAGCTGCTGGAAATTCCTACTATTCTGCTTGAACAAAGAATTAAAAAGGAGATGGAAGAAAATCCTGTGCTTGAAGAAGGGAAAGACGAAGAAGAAGAGTTTCAAGAGAATGGAGAAGAAGAAATATCTGAAGAAAATCCTGAAAACAATATCGATGAATTTTCTCTTGATGATTACATTAATGACGAAGATATTCCTTCTTATAAATTATCAGCAAACAACTATTCAAAAGATGATAAAAAAGAAGATATCCCTTTTTCTATTGGGATATCTTTTCATGAACATTTACAAAATCAAATTGGATTAAGAAATCTTAATGAAAAAGAAGAAATATTAACTTTATATTTAATTGGAAACCTTGATGATGATGGATATGTTCGTCGAAAACTTGAAGCAATAGTTAACGATCTGGCATTTTCGCAAAATATTGAAACCGACGAAGATGAGCTTATTGAGGTGTTAAAAATTGTTCAGGACCTGGAGCCTACCGGTGTAGGTGCAAGAAATCTTCAGGAGTGTTTATTGCTTCAGATAGAAAGTAAAGATCAGGAAATACCGGAAATAAAACTATCCCGTAAAATTTTGAAATATTATTTCAACGAATTTACCAAAAAACATTACGAAAAAATTATTACACGTCTGGATATCTCGGAGGAAGAATTAAAAGCTTCGATAAACGAAATTTTAAAACTTAATCCAAGACCAGGTAATAGTTTTTCTGATTCTTCAGGGGTTATCCAAACCCTTGTTCCTGATTTTATTCTTGAAAATAACGAGGGGAAACTGCAATTATCCTTAAATTCAAAGAATGCCCCAGAGCTCAGATTAAGCTATACTTATACTGAGATGCTACAATCTTACTCTCATAAAAGCAAAAGTGAAAAAACAAAAAGTGACAAGGAAGCAATTACTTTTATGAAACAAAAACTTGATTCGGCAAAGTGGTTTATTGATGCTATAAAACAGCGCCAAAATACCTTGATGCTAACCATGAATGCTATTATTGAGTATCAGCATGATTATTTTCTTGATGGTGATGAATCTTTTCTTAAACCTATGATATTAAAAGATATTGCGGAGAAAACAAACTTAGACATTTCAACCATATCGCGTGTTGCAAACAGCAAATATATTCAAACAGATTTTGGTATTTACTCATTAAAATATTTTTTCTCTGAAGGATTACAAACACAATCAGGAGAGGAAGTATCTACCAGAGAAATTAAATCTATATTAAAGGAATGTGTTGAGAACGAAGAAAAGAAAAAACCTTTAACAGATGATAAACTAACCAATATACTGAAAGAAAAAGGTTATGAAATTGCGAGAAGAACTGTTGCAAAATACCGTGAACAATTAAATATTCCTGTAGCCCGTTTAAGAAAAGAATTATAATATGGGTAAAACTTCTGCTAAAATATTTTCTATATTATTTCATCCTCTTTTACTGCCAAGCATTGGGATTCTTATTCTTCTTAATTCTGGATCTGTATTAGAATATTTACCATATCAGGCTAAAAAGGTAATTTTACTTGTTGTTGGTGTAAGCACATTTATTTTACCTTTAACATTTGTACCCTTTTTTATCTTCCAAAAAATAATTAAGAATGTACAGATGGAAAACAATCGAGAAAGATTAATTCCCTTTTTCGTAACATCTGTATTATATGTTTTTTGTTATTACTTATTAGTAAGATTAGGCGCGCCGCCAACAATTTCAAAATTCATTCTTGCTGCAACAATAACTGTAGTAATTCTTTTTCTTCTTTCATTCAAATGGAAAATAAGTGCTCATATGATGGGCCTGGGAGGATTAACAGGAGCCTTGATTGCCGTGTCTTTTAGGTTAGGCGTAAATCTTGAATATTTTATTGTGGTTTCTGTAATCGTGTCCGGCATTATTGGTTATTCCAGGTTAAAACTCAAAACTCACAAACAATATCAGGTATATGTAGGTTGGTTGACCGGAGTACTTGTTTCGCTAATGGTTATATTTTTCTTTTAACTTAATTATTCTTTCTTCTAACATATTGGGTTTCTGAATCTGGATATCCGGAAAATCAAAAGCTTCGTTAACTAATTTATCTAAATTAAAATTTCTTTGAGAAACAGAATAAAAAAATCTCCTTTCCATTAAATACTTTGCTAAATATTCTTGCTCGGTCTGACCGGGTGTTGGAACTAAAACAGTTTTCTTTTTTAATAAAAACAAATCCATAACCGAGCTATATCCTGAACGACATATGATTATTTCCGACTTTGTAATTAATGGGATTAACTCCTCTGTATTTATAATATTATAAACAGGAAATTTAAAAGTATTATTACACTCTTCCGAAGTTCCTCTTACAATCACAAATTGCAAATCTAATTTTTTAGTTTGTTCATAAATGATTTTTTCGAAAATGCTTCTTTGTGGTTCCGGTCCCGATAAAAGAAAGAGAACATCAATCTTTTTTCCCGGATATTCTAATTTGTTGTTTGTAAATCTTGAAACCGGGCCAATAAAATAACTATTTCTCAGTTTAGTTTTAATGTGCGACAATTCCCCAGCCAGACTAACTTCTCCTTCAAAATCAGGAATCCAACACTCATTATATCTTTTTATTATTACGGTTGATATATGTTGGTAAATAGGTTCTAAAAAATTTAATAATCCCGGGAACTTAACCTTTAACTGATGAGTCATAAAAATATTGTATGTGTTCCTGCTCCATAATCCAAATCTGTTATCAGAAAATACAATATCAATATTGTGTTCTTTTACTATTTTCTTAAGCTCTCTATGTTCTTTTATTGTCCACAATAATATTCTGGGAATAAGCAAAAGCATCTTTAAAATTTGTGATCCTGATTTTGAATAGTGAACGTTATAACCAGAAAAATTTATGAATTTTAACTCAGGGAATTCTTTATCTAAAAACCGGTAAGTATCCCCACTAGCAGCAATTATCACCTCAAAGTTATGCTTAACAAATAATCTGATTACAGGAACATCTCTTGTTGCATGTCCTAAGCCCCAGTTTAAGGGACAAATGAGTATTTTTTTTCTAACGCTCATTAAATATCTGTTTGTTCAAATTTAAAAAAGATTCTCTTTACTTGATTTAGAATGAAAGTAAATAAAAAATAAATTGATGCTATTTCCCACTAAAAACCAATACTCTACTGATTTAATGACAATTATCATTTTATTTAATTGTGATCAACATAAATTTGTATATTCTTTAATAAGAAAGTAAATATGGAAAACAAAGTAAATCCCGAACCATATCAGTGGAAAGACGAATATACTGTTAACATTACAGTTATTGACAAACAGCATCAAAAATTCTTAAATATAATCAACGAATTAAAGCTTATTATTAATAGTAATTCATGTGAAGAAAAAGTTTCTGAAATATTCTTCCAGCTTGCATATTTAATTGATCATTATTTTATTAAAGAAGAAATTTATTTTAACGATTTAAAATATCCTAACTTAGAGCAACACAAAGCTGCACACAATCAGTTCGTAGAAAGAATTATACAATTTCAGAAAGATGTTGAAAATAACACGCCAAACCTGTGTTTAGAAATATACCAATATTTAGAAAACTGGTTTGATGAACACATTCTTAAATACGATAAGGAAGCTGTTGAATACTTGAGGAAAATGGGTGTGAATTAAGGATTTGTAACCCTAAGCAAGAACTTTTACTTCGCTTTTATCGGTAATTTGCATTTTCTCAAAATCAAAATTCGAAATTAAATTTAGCCCGGGAGTTTTCCCTTTTTCAATACTTCCAAATTTTTTGTCGATTTGTAAGGCTTTAGCACCATTCAAAGTCCCCCACCGAAGAAGTTTTTCGAAGTCAATCTTATTGTAATTCTTAACAATTGTTTTCATCTCATCCAAAATTGACAATGTTGTATTAGAAGCTAAGCTATCGGTACCTAAAGTTACATTATCAGAAAATTGATTGAAAATATCAAAATCAGGCAATTTGTTCTCAATATATAAATTTGATAATGGGCACAAACACCAATACGCATTTTGAACCTTGTCGTTTACCAAATCAACATCTTCTTTCTTAGAAAATGTATTATGAACAAAAATGATATTATTGTTCTTTGGAAGCCAATCAATAATCGATTCTATGGAGTTTTTCCCTGTTGGCTTCCATTGATTTAAATCAATCCCTATCTTGCTAAATGTTTCAACTAATCCTCCTGATTTATTCATAAAAAATTGTCTCTCAGAATCACTTTCCTGGTTATGAATTGATATAATTGAATTATTGGTTTCCGCAAATTCCTTTATTCGTTGAAATAATTCTTTTGAAACAGAATATGGTGCATGAGGAACAATTGATGCGCTTAAGTTATTATTTAAAAACCCATTAAATAATTTCCTATTTACCTCCAAAACTTTATCAAAATTAGCACCAAGTCCTATTGCTTCAATAAATGAATGATAATATATTTTACTATTGATTTTGGTTGTAATTGTAAGATCGGTATTTGAAATATCGCCAATAGCAACAATTCCTTTTTGTTTCATTAATCCATCATACAGTTCTATCGCTTTAAAAGAATCTTTGCTATTACCCTGCTTCCTATAATTAACTATTTCCTTTAAAAAATTTGGCAAACCAGTATTCTGTTTAAGCTCTCCTTTTAGCCTTGATAATTCCAGATGACAATGTGTGTTTACAAAACCCGGGGTAATTACGCCATTATAAAATTCCAAATTTCGTGACTCTTTTAACTCTCCTTTAGTATCAATAATAGTTTGAACTTTACCATCATCGCTAATCTCAACAATACCGTTTTTTAAAGGTGGTTTGTTGATTGGATAAATATAGTTGGCAGATAATCTTCGCATTAAATGTTTCTGGTTGCTGGTTAAATGGTTAACCTCCTTCGGCGGTCAAGCTGGTAAAATGATAAATAGTCAATAAAAAATAATCATTTAAAAAACTGGTTACTGGTCGTTGGTTACTGGTTTATCTTTAAGATTTTCTTCCTTCAATTTTGTTTCTTCAGCACTTTCTTGTTTCAGTTTTGTTTCCATCTCGCCCAATCTGTTAAGAACTTCTTCATAAATCTTATCATATTCATTTATGTTCTTACTATAGAAATATACAGATGTGTCAAAATCAGCACGAGTATAGCCATAGTTGTTTAAAATTGCATTGTAATAATTTGAAGAATCTTTTTTGGCTAATTTTCTTCGTACTTTATTATTAGTAAACAAGCCATCCGTTAAATGTATATCAATAATAATATTAACCATATCATCATGAGAGATTACATAATCAGGAATTTTATTTCCACTATCACATGAAACCAAAATTATTGCTAATAATACTACAGCTGTTTTTTTCATTTTTTCTGCTAATTTAATGGTTTTAAATAAAAAAACCGGCAAAAACTTGCCGGTCTTAAATATAACGGATTTCAACTTACTTTATATTATTAAACCTATAGCCTATCATTACTTCAATTGTGCCATCAGAGTGTTTTCGCAAATCAGATACTGTAATATCATACGCCAGTCCTATAATAATTTTATTTTCATAATTATATCCGGCCATAACCGCAATAGCATCACCTGTTCGATACGATAAGCCACCCCAAACCATTCTTTGATAAGTAACTTTTGCATTTATCTCTGCTTGTATTAAGCCCGGGCTGGTATATTTAATTAATAAAGAAGGCGAAATTGCAAAATCTCTGTTTAAAATAAAACTTGCACCCCCTGCTAAGTAAACATGTTGTGTTAACCTACTTATTCCTTGTGCGGAATCAACCTCTTCATGTTTGCTATATTTATTCCCTAATAATTGATGCGTGGAAATACCAGCATAATAATATGTAGTATATGCATAAATCCCAGCACTGGCATCAAGAACTGTTTTTGATTCAACTCCACCGGGCATTACCGGATCGTATAGTTCATCATCGAAAGTCATGGATGTTCCATCCAGCTTATATTGGAACATTCCAAGAGAAAGACCTCCTGAAATACGCCACTCGTCGTTAATAGCTATATTGTAAGCATAAGAACCTCCTAAAGATAATTTACTTTCAGGGCCTGTTACATCATTATAAATATAACCACCGTAACCCATATCTCTTTCTTTAAGAGGGCCATACCCGGCAATACTCATTGTTCTTGGAGCATCAGTAATACCAATCCACTGAATTCTTGTGTTTGCCCTTATCTTAAAATGATTATATGTTCCAGCTACAGCAGGATTAATCAAATAGTCGTTAAACATGTATTGCGTATACATAGGTGCCTGTTGCGCATTTATTGGTTTAATAAACGCCAAACTAAGAGTAATAAATATTATAAATTTTAACCTTTTCATACTATCGAATTATGGTTATAGGACCCGTTATTGGAGGGAATCCTTCTTCATTAAGTATTATAACATAATAATATGTTCCGCTTGGAAGATTCTTTCCGTTTTTAGCATTACCATCCCATGATTTAGATGTGTCGAAGTTATCGTATCCTTTTTGCTCGAACACTTTTACTCCCCAGCGGCTATATACGGTTACAATATTATTTTTAAATTTTCCAATATGCTTAATTTTCCAGTAATCATTTATGCCATCTCCATTAGGAGAAAATCCGGAATTTGGTGTAATTACAGGAATAAATTCCAGAAAAATCATGGAAGAATCCACACAATCGTTAGTTGATGTTGCTACAACCTTATACCACCCGGATTCGTCAGGAGTAACAACAGTTGCCTGAGAATTAGGAGTAGATAATGTTTCTGAAGGAGTCCATACAAATGATATATCAGCAATTGGCAAGACCAAAGCTCCCAGGTTCCCGGAAGTTGTTCCTTTTAGATATAAGGTATCATTATCACTAATACCATCTAATTCAATGTCTAATTCGAAATCAGGGAAGAACGTAACATCAATATTCTTAACATCGTTTTTACAATACTGATTTGTTAATCTGATATAGTTATAAACTGCATCGCCTTGTAAATAATCTTCAACACGCATGGGATTTGTATTAATTTCAACAAAACTCACGTCTCTGGCTATCCATTTATCATCTATATTTTCGACAATCTGATAAAAAATTGTATCAGAATAACCATTATAACCAGCCATAAATGTTGCCGGCATATTCCAACATACACTGTAATCATCAAAATCAATATCTAAGTTGGTAATGTCATAAGTAGTATTATCTGAAATCGTTACATCAATTATCGAATCACAACCCCTACTATCCGTCACTGTTAGAAAATAAGTTCCAGCATCCAAATTGCTAATAAAATCGCTTGTTGAGTTAAAACCTCCGGGACCAATCCAATTATAAGAATAATCCGGAGTACCTCCCGTAACACCTGGATTAACATATCCTTTTGCGCCGGTCGGATCAATTGCATCGCAATTAATACAATAAACATCTTTCGAATCAAGTATTACATCCATCTTGCTTGGTTCGGTAATCTCAACAGAATCTACATCCTGACAATTATCAGGCAAATTACTGTCCGTTACAGTAACATAATACCAATCGGCAGATAATCCGGTTATTATCGATGCGCTTGCGCCGGTACTCCATGAATAATTATATGGTGGAGTTCCCGCCTTATCTACCGTAAAATTAACGGCTATACTACCATTATTTTCTCCATTACAACCTATATCTACTTTATTTAACCATATTTCCATTGCAGGATTGAGTACAATCGAAGTGTCTAAAGGAGTTGTTTCACAAAGGTTAACGTCTCGAACAATTAAGGTATAATTTCCTACATCTAAATTATTAAATGTTGATCCTGCTTGCCAGTTATCTCCATTATCAATACTATATTGATATACACCTGTTCCTCCCGTTGCATTAATTGTTATCACACCGGTATTTTGAGGATCATTACATTCTGAAGAATGTATTACAGTTAAGCCGGATATAAGCAATTCGGCAGGTTCTCCAACATTTACCGTTGAATCAGGACTTGTACAACCATCATCGTCCATAACCTTAATAACATACGATCTTGCAGATAATCCGGTAAACGTATTACTTGCCTGATAATCGGTTCCGCCGTTAATAGAATATTCGAAATTGCCTGTTCCTCCACTTGCATATACAGTTAACTGTCCGGTGTTTTCACCATAACAGGTGCTAACGTCAGAAATAATAATTGAATCAATAACAATTGGTATTGGGCCGGTAACAGTAACTAATGAATCAAGCATTTTTATTCCGCAATCATCCCGAACGTAAATGGTTGTATCACCAATAGGTAATCCTTTAAGAGTATCATTTAATTGGAAAGTAATATTGTCTGTTGAATATTCCAATGTTCCCACGCCTCCGGATGCATATACAATTATTGCACCATCATCTCCTGTACCAAAACAAGTTGTTGGGATAACTTTGATAGAATCAATTGAAATTGTATCAGGGTTTGCAAAATATATAGTGTCGCCGTAAGCTATACACATATTAGCATCCTGCACTGCAATATATACATTCCCTGAATCTAAAGCAGTAAATATACCTGTTGTATTAGTGAAGTTTGGTACTTCTGTTATTGAATAGTTATATGGAATAACCCCGCCGGATGCACTTATTGTAATTGCTCCATCCATAGCATCATGACAAGTTATGCCGGTAATATCATCTATTGAAATTGATATTGCTGCCGGCTCGGTAATCGTTATTAAAGTATCTTTGGTACAGCCTGTTGCATCCTCAATAGTAAAGGTATATGCTGCTGCTCCCAGATTAAATATTGTATCCCCGCTATTATGCCAGTCAGTACCATTATATGTATATTGTAATACACCTGTTCCACCCGAAAATTCGAGCATAACCTTACCTTCAGAGTATCCATTACACGTATTGTGTACAACTGTATCGTTTGTAATTACAATTTCAGGTGGTGCACCAACAGTAACGGAATCAATTGCAGTACAACCATGCGAATCGGTAACCTGAACATAAAATTTGCCAGGACATAAATCAACAGTATCTCCGGTTGCAAATGGTGCACTAAAATCAAGGCTCGTGCTCCAATCATAAGAAACATATGGAGGCTGACCTCCCGATGCTGTAGCAATTGCTGTTGCATCACACAAATCAAAACAAGAGGTTGTTAAGCCTGTAATTGGTAAAGCATATTCGGTAACAGAAGGCTCACCGCCAGTCCATTGATTTATATTTAAATTAATTGAAGAGTCAGCATAAAGAACAGACTCGAATACAGCATCTTTATTAAAATCTGAAAATGTAATTGTTGCTTCTTCAATTAAACCATCCTGACCCCAATTTCTATTATTTCCTATACGAATTCTCCAAGAACCATTAGCAGGGTCTTGGCTATGTAGTTTCTTTTTCCATTCACCCCAGAATTTATAGCGACCAGATACTGCAGTACAACTATCAATTACACTAATTGTAGCTGAATCTAAAGGATCATTATAAAACCTTAGCGTTGAAGCTTGAATGTTAGGCGGCAATGCGGCTGTACAGTAGGTTTTTAATTCTACAACCGAATCTAATGGAGATACTAAAAAGACTCCTAAATTACCTATGTATTTATGACCTGAAAGTTTAACATAAACATCAATATGTGTGCTTGTAGAATCGATATAAAATGGTGTTGGTTTTCCAATAGCAACCAGTAATTCAGACAAATAACTTATACGAACAGTATCAGTAACATCTGCACAAGTTCCTTTACCTGAAGCATGTATAACTAATTCTACGATTGTTCCTCCATCTGTAACATCAGGAGTATATTCCGGATCTATAATATTTATATTATCTAAGCTTCCATTACCAGTTAATATTTCCCAGGTTACACCATCTGAATTAGTTGTATCAGCATCTTGAATATAATATAGTGTACCATAGCATAAAGTTGTATCTATCCCCGCATAAGCAATTGGCGCTTGAGTAATACTTAAAGTCATATTATCATTTGCACTGGCACAACTACCGTTTCCATTAGCAGTTAAAGTTAAAACTGTATTTCCTGTTTGGCCAACTGCCGGAGTATAAATTGGATGTAATAATGAAGCATCATCAAATGTTCCCGGTGCTCCTCCATCATCCCATAATAAACTGCTATAATTACTTGCAGACGCTGGTGTAGGTAAAACTGTAGAAAGATCAATCGCTGTTCCTTCACAAATTACGGCATCATCACCTGCATCGACTGTTGGTGCAACAGTAATTGTTAATGTCATATTATCATTGGCACTGGCACAACTACCGTTTCCATTAGCTGTTAAAGTTAATGTAACATTTCCTGTTTGTCCAATTGCCGGTGTATATATTGGATGTAATAAAGAAGCATCATCAAAGTCTCCTGCTGCTCCTCCATCATCCCAAAGTAAACTGCTATAATTACTTGCAGATGCTGGTATTGGAAGTACTGTTGATAAATCAATTCCCACTTCTTCACAGGTTTCTGCATCATCTCCGGCATCCACTACAGTAGCAGCATTTATCGTTAATATCATATTATCATTGGCACTGGCACAACCGCCATTACCATTGGCTGTTAATGTTAAAGTTACATTTCCTGTTTGTCCAACAGCCGGTGTATATATTGGATGTAATAAAGAAGCATCATCAAAAGCTCCCGGTGCTCCTCCGTCATCCCATAATAAACTACTATAATTACTTGCTGAAGCAGGAGTAGGTATAACTGTAGATAAATCAATTGCAACCTGTTCACATGTTTCTGCATCACTTCCTGCATCAACAACAGGTGCAGGAGTTATGGTCAGGGTCATATTATCGTTTGCGCTTGCACAACTACCGGTTCCACTAGCTGTTAATGTTAATGTAACATTTCCTGTTTGGCCAACTGCTGGTGTATATGTTGGATGTAACTGGCTTGCATCATCAAAAATTCCCGGTGCGCCCCCATCATCCCATAGTAAACTACTATAATTACTTGCAGAGGCTGGAGTTGGTAATACAGTTGACAGATCAATAGCAACTCCTTCACAAGTTGCAGCATCATCACCCGCATCAACAACAGTAGCCGGAGTTATGGTCAGGGTCATATTATCATTGGCACTGGCACAACTGCCATTACCATTAGCAGTTAAGGTAAGTGTTACATTACCTGTTTGTCCTACTGCTGGTGTATATGTTGGATGTAACAAAGCAGGATCATCAAAGTCTCCTGCTGCTCCTCCATCATCCCATAATAAACTACTATAATTACTTGCTGATGCCGGCGTTGGTAATACTGTAGATAAATCTATAGCGACCTGTTCGCACGTTTCTGCATCACTTCCTGCATCAACAACGGGTGCAGGAGTTATGGTTAGTATCATGTTATCATTTACACTTGCACAACTACCGTTTCCATTAGCTGTTAAAGTTAAGGTTGTGTTTCCTGTTTGGCCTACAGCTGGTGTATATGTTGGATGTAACAAAGAAGCATCATCAAATGTGCCCGGTGCTACTCCATCATCCCATAATAAACTACTATAATTACTTGCAGAGGCTGGTGTTGGTAAAACTGTGGATAAATCTATTGCAACCTCCTCACAAGTTGCTGCATCATCACCTGCGTCAACTGTTGGTACAACAGTAATTGTTAAAATCATATTATCATTTACGTTGGCACAACTACCGGTTCCATTAGCCGTTAATGTTAAGGTTACATTTCCTGTTTGGCCTACGGCTGGTGTATAAGTTGGATGTAATAAAGAAGCATCATCAAATGTTCCCGGTGCTCCTCCATCATCCCATAATAAACTACTATAATTACTTGCTGATGCCGGCGTTGGTAATACTGTAGATAAATCTATAGCGACCTGTTCGCACGTTTCTGCATCACTTCCTGCATCAACAACGGGTGCAGGAGTTATGGTTAAAGTCATATTATCGTTTACACTGGCACAAGTACCATTTCCATTAGCAGTTAAGGTAAGTGTTACATTTCCTGTTTGCCCAACTGCCGGTGTATATATTGGATGTAATAACGAAGCATCATCAAATGTTCCTGTTGCTCCTCCATCATCCCATAGTAAACTACTATAATTACTTGCAGATGCCGGAGTCGGTAATACTGTTGATAAATCTATTGCAACCTGTTCGCACGTTTCTGCATCACTTCCTGCATCAACAGTTGGTGTAACTGTAATTGCTAATGTCATATTATCATTTACACTGGCACAACCACCGTTTCCATTTGCCGTTAAGGTTAAGGTTACATTTCCTGTTTGCCCAACTGCCGGTGTATATGTTGGATGTAATAACGAAGCATCATCAAATGTTCCCGGTGCGCCTCCATCATCCCATAGTAAACTACTATAATTACTTGCAGATGCCGGAGTTGGTAATACTGTTGATAAATCTATTGCAACCTGTTCACACGTTTCCGCATCACTTCCTGCATCAACTACCGGAGCAGCATATACGGTTAAGGTCATATTATCATTTTCGCTTGCACAACCACCGTTTCCATTTGCTGTTAAGATTAAGGTTACATTTCCTGTTTGCCCAACTGCCGGTGTATATGTTGGATGTAATAAAGAAGCATCATCAAATGTTCCGGGTGCTCCTCCATCATCCCATAATAAACTACTAAAATTACTTGCTGAAGCAGGCGTTGGTAATACAGTTGATAAATCAATAGCAACTTGTTCACACGTTTCTGCATCACTTCCTGCATCAACTACTGGTTTTGTTGTTATGGACAAAGTCATATTATCGTTTGCACTGGCACAAGTACCATTTCCATTGGCTGTTAAGGTTAAAGTCACATTTCCTGTTTGGCCTACAGCCGGTGTATATGTTGGATGTAGTTGAGAGTCATCATCAAAATCTCCCGGAGCTCCTCCATCATCCCATAATAAACTACTATAATTACTTGCGGATGCCGGGGTCGGCAATACCGTTGATAGATCAATAGCAACCTCTTCGCAAGTAGCAGCATCATCACCTGCGTCAACTACAGGAGCAACAGTAATTGTCAAAGTCATATTATCATTTGTACTTACACAACTACCATTTCCACTGGCTGTTAAAGTTAAAGCTACATTACCTGTTTGTCCGATAGCCGGTGTATATGTTGGATGTAATAAAGAGGCATCATCAAAAGCACCTGGTGCACCGCCATCATCCCATAATAAACTACTATGATTACTTGCGGATGCTGGTGTTGGTAATACAGTTGATAAATCAATTGCAACTTGTTCGCAAGTTTCTGCATCACTTCCTGCATCAACAACCGGAGCAGGAGTAATAGTCAATGTCATATTATCATTTACACTTGGACAATTCCCATTTCCATTTGCTGTTAATGTTAAGGTTACGTTTCCTGTTTGTCCGATTGCCGGTGTATAAATTGGATGTAATAAAGAAGCATCATCAAATGTACCAGCCGCACCCCCGTCGTCCCAAAGTAAACTACTATAATTATTTGCAGAGGCTGGTGTTGGTAATACGGTTGATAAATCAATTCCCACTTCTTCACAGGTTTCTGCATCATCGCCTGCATCTACTGTTGCCGGAGGTAAATCAAGAATTGTTACATTGTCTCCTTGCTTAACACAATCATTTGCATCAATAGCATAAGTTTCATAAATATCAGCTTGTAAGCCTGTAAAGGAACCATCCTCATCCCAAGGTGGACCAGCAGGTATAAACTGTGAATCACTTTGTCTTTTTAGATAATAATCAATATCACCGGTTCCTCCAGAAGCAGTAATGTCAATAGTTCCATTATCAGAACCCGTACATGAATTTGTTGAAGTTATGCTACTTATATGAATAGAATCGGGTACATTAACATCATCATATCCTCTAATTAATGCATATTCGGTTTGAACAAAACCACCAGTACCACACCCTTTTTGATCTCTTACTTCAACTTTATACAATCCCTGAGATAAGCCTGAAATTACTTTTCTTGTTGAGTCAACAACTTCTTCATATATTGAAGTCCCAAAATTGTATTTAAACCATTTGTATATGTAAGGAGGATTCCCTCCTGATGGATTTGCTTCCAATTCAGCATCACTACCATCAAAACAAGTTAAAGGATTGGTAACAGTAATTGAGCCTGCTGAAAATATATCGGGCTCGTAAACATTTAAAGATTGAATAGCATCTAGATTATTATCATCAGTTACCCAAACCCAGTATTTCCCAATTGGAATATCAGTAACAAAAGCAACACTATCATCCGTAGTTGGACCTTGTACCTCCTTTGTTGTAACCGGAAACCCTGCATCTGTATATAATTTAAAAGTATAAGGAGTAGTCCCCCCTGAAACCTTTACATAAATTTTTCCATTATTTTCTCCATTACACTCTACAGAATCAGCTTCTAAAAGTTCGAATACCGGAGCTGCTTTCGAAGAACCTTGAGGAGCTTTACTTAATGTTTTTAATTGATAATAATCTAAATTACCTAGTTTAACACTTTTTGATTTAAGTTGATCTTTAAATATTATAATTGATTTTTCCTGTTCAAACTCTAAATTTTTAGTTTCAGCAAAATCCCATGAATTAACCTTAATAACAGAGTTCCCTAAATTAAGCTCCCTGAATTTGTTGCCCGTTCCAATAAATGATTCACATTCTATATTATAACCTTGAGTTATTAAACTACCTTTATTAAGTTCTATATTGCCATTGGTTTCCAATGCTTTTTCTAAAATATATTTGCCTCCTTTAGATTGAATAATAATATCAGAATTAAGTTCTGCGTTTGAACTTATAATACTTTCTTTTGATGATCTTAACAAAATATCGCCAAAAAATTCATTTTCAATATTTTTACCGATAATTAAAGAACCGTGAACTTCAAGGTCTGCTTTTGTTATGCTTTTAAAAAGGAAAGAACTACTTTTAAGTTCAGGTTTGTATTTATCAACTTCCCAGCGGAAATCATTACAAATTGCTTTATTTTTAATAATTACTGTTTGATTGTTTGTGATAAATGAGTTATTATCGAAAATAACATTATCATTTTCAGTTGGTATTGATGCTCCCGGGTTTCCCCCTGTGGTTTCTGCCCAGTGATTCGAATCATTCCAGGTTCCTGTTCCGTTTACCC
>JAIORB010000012.1 GCA_021108325.1 Bacteroidales bacterium
GTTGTCAGAACCTGGTCTGCAACGCCGTCTACTATCTTGGCCAGAGTAACATTATTGTCAGTAATCTTGACTGTTGTAACAGCATCATTAGCCAACTTTCCTGTAGTTACATTCAGGTCAGCTATGTCAGGTGTTTGCACTTCACCATCAAGAATGTTTTCTGTCTGTACAGCATCATCTGCAAGTTTGGTATTGTCAACTGCATCGGCTGCAAGTTTTCCTGTAGTTACATTCAGGTCAGCAATTTTCGCAGTAGTTACATTAGCATCAAGTATTTTCACAGTAGTTATTGCATCATTAGCAATTGTTAAAGTACCATCATTAACAATTGTAGCATCACCACTAAGGGCAACATCCGTTGCAACATCTCCAACGCTACCAACGAATATGTTTGTAGATGTAAGCGCAGAAGAAGTAAAGTTGGATTTATTTTCATATTGTGGATTTCCAAGTGCGTCTGTTGTCAGAACCTGGTCTGCAACGCCGTCTACTATCTTGGCCAGAGTAACATTATCATCAAGAATTTTAGCAGTTGTTACAGCATTATTAGCAATTGTTAGAGCCCCGGCATTGTCTATTGTAGCATCACCACCAAGGTTTACAAGTTGAGGAGCTGCACCAGTTGAACCAACAACAACTTGTCCGTCAATCATAGCAGCAGCTTCTTCAATGGCACCTGTGTTAGAAATCATGAGTCTATCATCGTTCAGAGCAGTACTAGAATTTGTACCGCCATTGGCAATGGCAATAGTTGTTCCATTCCAGATACCTGTTGTAATGGTTCCTAAAGTAGTTATGGTATTTTGCCCCACATAAGTATTGGCAATATCAATTGTTGGATCAGCTGATGTTCCACCTATCGTGATTCGATCTGCTGTTCCTGTTATGCTGTTTACTCCACTAGTACCGGAGAATAGTACAAGCCATGAAGTGGTAGCATGATCATAAATATTTAATTTAGCAGTAGTTGTGTTATAAATAATAAGTCCATTGGCTGTTGCTCCTACAGCAATTACATCTCTTTCAGCTTCAGTCATTCTAGGAGTCAGGAATCCTCTCTGAGTTGATCGTAACTCAAGTATTGACGAAGCATCCGGAACAATGGATATCTCGCTGATTCCAACTCCCTGGGCAAATATCTTTTGCCCACCAAACACCAGGAATAGAGTAATTATTATTAGCACTAATTTTACTTGAGAGATACTTTTAAATCTTTCAATTTGCTCCCTAACCATATTAGGTGCCCCTGAAGATGTTTTAATTTTTGTATCCATATCTATTCCTCCTTGATGTATTTTTATTTAAACAACTAACACGCATAAATTTGATGTATTAGCGATATAATTTTTAATATTTATTTGGGAAATGAATTTTGTTAAGGCAAAAAAACAAGTTGCTGAATTTCTAATATTTTTATTCCGGGGGTCTTCAAACCCGTAACTGTTTTGGGAATTAAATATTTGAAAGATTGATAATTTTGAAAGAATCACTTTTGTTAAGGCAATAAAAATCTTAGTCAACATATAGACAATACATTGACTAAAGCTCTTTCCCGTTGTATCTAAACCATTGGTTATTAGATGTCGGGAAATGCAATTCTTATTTTGGTTCAACCTCACTCTATTTTATATAGTTCTAATCTATACGTTCTACATTTAACAATTACTATACCTATATGTTTGTTTTATACTAAAACTTACGAATTTACAAAAACTGTTGATAAAATGTTTGTAAAATCGCATAGTTAAAACGAAACCTTATAAAAATAATTAAATATCAATACGCTAGCAATAAAATGCCGGCTTTTTTTGATTTAAAATATGTTTGCAACTTTCTCCAAAAATTAAATTCAAATAAATTAGTTATCAGATATTTAAATTAATTTATTGTACGTAAAAAGAGATTAAAAAGTTTTAAACATTACAGGAAAATTGATTTGCAGGGGTAGTTGATTACTTAAAATCATGTAAAAGAGAGAATAGGAGAAGAGGAGAGAATGAAAAGAGGAGTGATGGTGAATAAAGTTAAAAACGTATTCTGGTATGTATTTTTTTTCTACTTTTAACACCAAATCGATATTTCACAAGATTAATTATAAATTTTATGATAAAGTACAAACGAATTCTATTAAAACTGAGTGGTGAATCTTTAATGGGTAATGAAGGTTATGGTATCAGCTCTGAAAGGTTGAATGAATATGCAAAACAAATTAAAGACTTACAGAAAGCAGGAACGCAGGTTGGAATTGTAATAGGTGGAGGGAATATTTTCAGAGGCCTTTCGGGTGTTACAAGTGGGTTTGATCGGGTTAAAGGAGATCAGATGGGAATGTTGGCTACTGTTATTAATAGTTTGGCTTTGCAATCATCGCTGAGCAATATTGGGGTTAGATCTGTTGTGTCTACTGCAGTAAGAATGGAACCTGTAGGTGAGTTATACAATAGAGATAAAGTGGTTGATTATTTAGAATCAGGAAAGGTCGTGATTTTGTCAGGAGGAACAGGTAATCCTTTTTTTACTACAGATACAGCATCGGCACTCAGGGCAGTGGAGATTGGAGCTGAAATTATTTTAAAAGGAACTCGTGTTGATGGAGTTTATAGTGCCGATCCTGAAAAAGACCCTAAAGCAACCAGGTATAATAAAATATCTTTTAATGAAGTTATAAAAAAAGAATTAAATGTGATGGATTTAACTGCATTTACTATGTGTAAAGAAAATAATCTTCCGATATATGTTTTTGATATGAATAAAAAGGGAAATCTCATGAAGGTTGTTAATGGAGAAGATATTGGGACACTGGTGAATAATTAAGAAATGATAAAAGGGGAAAAAGAGAAGGTAAATAATGTATGGCTAAACTGTTAAATTGTTAAAAGTTGTTAGTTTTATTAAGAATGAATAATAGAAAAGAAAATAGGGAATAATGGAATGATGGAAAAACGGAATGATGGAAAGAAAAAATATTAATAGGGGATTTAGAAATTTGAGAGTATGGTGTTTTTAACCAGACCTTAAGGTCTAATAAGCGATCCATTCTTTTATTCTTCCAATTTTTTTATAAATTTGTTGTGAACATGAAAATCCTAATCCTAAAATAAACAGTTATGACTGAAGAAGTTCAATTTGTTATTGATGCCACCGAAGAGATGATGGATAAAGCAATTAACCATCTTGAATTAGAACTGGGAGCTTTACGCGCGGGGAAAGCAAATCCTCGTATGCTGGATACTGTAATGGTTGATTATTATGGTACTCAGACACCAATAAGTCAGGTGGCAAATATAGGTACTCCAGATCCTAAAACTATTGCAATTCAGCCCTGGGAAAAAACAATGGTAGAACCTATCGAACGAGCTATTATTAATGCCAATCTGGGTTTTACACCAATGAATAACGGGGAAATGATTAGGATTAATATCCCGGCACTAACCGAAGAAAGAAGAAAGGTTCTGGTTAAACAGGTTCATGCAGAAGGAGAGGGTGCCCGTGTTAGTGTTCGTAGCGCGAGAAAAGATGCAAATGATGAAGTAAGGCAGTTAGAAAAAGACGGACTTTCAGAAGATGAAGCTAAAACTGCTGAAGATGCAATTCAGAAACAAACTGATAGTTTCGGAGAAAAAATTGACAAAATTATTAAAGCAAAAGAAGAGGATATAATGAAGATATAGTTTTACAGGTACACGTCAATATTGAAAATATATTCATAAGCAGTCATTTCCGGCTGCTTATTTATTTTGTAATTGTAGGATCAGGACATGTCCTGATCCTACAATTTGTTGATACTATCTAGTGTGGCAATTATTAAATTGTGTTACTAATATTTTATGATATTTTTTTCTTTATGCAAGGCAAAATTTGCAAGCATAGCCTTAGCTACGGTTAATAATTTTAACGCAGCAGAAAGGAAAAAAGGGCGTGAAATAAGTAATGGAATTTAGTAATTGTCACACTAGAAAACAGGTTTCACTGAGTTCGTTAAGTTAAGAACGGAAAGTGCATGGACGTTTCACCCTGTTGGTGATAATTTATTAAGGTGTTTATTTAATATTGATAATAATACTTTTGGTTTAACGGGTTTTATTAAATAATCATTCATGCCTGAATCGAGTCCTTTATCTATATCTCCCGGCATTGCATAAGCTGTTTGAGAAATTACCGGAACGTCTTTATTTATTTTTTTTATTCGTCTGGTTGCCTCATATCCATCCATTTCGGGCATCTTAATATCCATTATAATGATATCAATATCCTTATTATTTTTGTATATTTCAACTGCTTCTTTGCCGTTTATAGCTTTAAGAACTTTGGCTTTGGTAGTTTTTAAGACTTCTTCAATATAAATATAATTAGCCGGTTCGTCTTCAGCTACTAAAATTGTTTTGTTTCGCCAATCGTAATTATCCGATAGTTCAATAATTTGAAGGTTATTGTCGGATTCTTTTATTTTGTCGAAAGGCAGATTAAAATAGAAAGTAGAACCAACAGAAGGGGCAGATTCAACCCATATTTTGCCACCCAGTAGTTCAACTAAACTTTTACTAATAGCTAAACCTAAACCGGCACCACGGTATAATCTTGAGCTATCATCTTCTATTTTTGTAAATCGATCAAAGACAAGATCTTTTTTCTTCTGATCCATTCCAACGCCTGTATCTTTTACATAAAACAGAAATTTTTCTTTATTCAATATTTCATAACCAAATTCTATAAAACCATCCTCGGTAAATTTTAATGCATTATCTATTAAGTTAATAAAAATTTGGTTTAATCTAAGTGTATCAGTTTTGATTATAAGGTTTTGAGATTGTGCATTTTCGTTTAATCTGATATCAATATTTTCTTTCTCTTGGTGTTTTCTAATTTCAAGAAATGACTGTTGAATATCCTTTAAAGTAGAATTTAAATGACATTCTTTTTTATGAATCTTTATTTGACCAGCTTCAATTTTTGAAATATCAATAATATCGTCTATTAACCTTAACAGATTATTTCCGCTATTATTTATTAGTTTAATAAAGTTTTCTTTTTCGGCAGGAGCAACCTCAGAGTCGGGCATGGCAATTAGTTCTGCAAAACCTAAAATGGCATTCATTGGAGTTCTGATTTCGTGCGACATGTTAGCCAAAAAAGCTGATTTTAAATGATCACTTTCTTCAGCTTTTTCTTTAGCATCTAAAAGCTTTTTATCTGCTTCATCACGAGCAGCCTCACGATTTAGAATTTGTTGTAACATATTGTTGAAATCTTCATAAAGAATTCCAATTTCGTCATTGCTTTTTCGTTCTATTCTTACATTGTAATCACCCTTACCTGATATTTTTCGGGTTAATTTAGCTAAATCAAGTATTGGTTGTGATATTGGTCTTTGTAACTGGTTTGCCAGGATATAGGAAAAAATAATCATACCAATCAGTATGCCAAACATTATTAGAATAGAATCTCTTATTTTTTTAATTAACAACGATGTATCAACTTGTATTGAAATAATGCCATATTTAAAATCGTCATATATAATAGGATGTTCAATTTTTAAAGAAGTTTTCGTAAACTCATTAAAAGAATTTACTAATTCGTCAGGATTTTCGTATAAGGGTGGGATAAATACATCTTCGGCTCTTTTATAAGATGCAAATAAAAATCCATTTCGATCATATAAAGCACCACATTTAACTCCGGGGATTGTGGATAATTTTGATAAAATATTTTCTGCACCTATATTATCATCAAAAGTAAGAGGAGCAATAGAATATTCGCCAATTAGTTTTGTATTCATTAAATTGTTTAAAAGCATTTCTTGCTTTAAACTTTTTATATCGCTTATGCCAACAATTGTAAACCCAATAAACATGGTTAGTGTGCTCACGAACAAAATGATGCTGATAATTTTATTTTTAATTGATATATTTTGAAAAACCTTCATTAATTATTATTTACTGGATTAACAATTTTGGCAGAATTTAATAAATAAAAACTCATTTGTAATGGCGATTGCAAAACTGCTGTTTCGTTTATTTCAAATCGCAATTTATTATTTTCTTCAAAGAAATTAATTAAAACTCCTTTTTTAGCAAAACCCGGAGCTTCACTAATTGTAAGCACCGGTAAATTCTTTGTTAAAGATAAGATATTTTGTAAGTTCTTTCTCTCAGATTCTGCAATTACCAATATGTGGCTATTCTCAATTTCGTAAAGATTAGAAATTCGTTTAATTGTAACTTTCTTATTATTAATTTTTTGAATAGAATATATTTGCTCAAGGTTATTTGTTAGCGGAGTTCTTCCAATAACTGAAATAACAAAAGGTTTATCGGGATCATTCATTAAACTTTCTTCGGGCCAGGTTACAAATCTGGAGAATTTTTCAAGATAAACAGCTTTTAGCACATATACATTAGATTGAGAAAAACTTTGAAATGATATAAAAATAAGTAGCATAATCAAAACACTCTTCTTGTATAAAGAAGAGTTTATTTGAGAATTGAATTTATATTCTTTTTTATTTTGATTCACAAAATTATTTTTCGTAGTATGATATTTCAGTATACTCGCCATCCCTGATTTCCCAGATAACAAATTTAGATTCAGGGTCGCCATTTTCATCAAAATTTATTGCCCCTGAAGCTCCTTCATAATTTATATCAATACCTGACAATAATAAAACTTTAGCGTTTTCGTACTCGTTTACATTTATTATTACAGATTCAGAGCCTAAACCTGTATTGCCTGTGACCATTCTAAGGTTTTGCTTAATATCATCAGGTAATACCGATTGAGCTTTTAGCATTGCATAAACTATTGAATATAAAGCATCGTACGCATGTTCAGCATAAGTTACAGGCTCAAAATCGAATTTTTGAAAATAGTTGTTTTTAAATGTTATATAATTAGAGCTTGTAGTAATTGAACTTGATATTCCCAAAATAGTTTCAACTACATTGGGTTGTCCGTTGGCTATTAATTCTTGGGGGAATCCACCTTCTGTTAAAAACATTTTTGGTTTTAAAACATAATCTTGATATAAAGGAGATGCCCAAAAATCCTGAGTAATTTTACCTATTTCCAGTTCAAAAACAATCGTAAAAATTATTTGCGGTTCAAATTTTAAAAGATGATTAATTTGATTGCTGTAATCGTATAGGTTAAGCTCAACTTCTTCAGTAGGATAACTGGCAGTAGCAAGAATTTCTCCTCCCGCCAAAATAAATTCCTCTGCAATAATTTCTTTCATTGCCAGGCCAAATTTATCTTCTCGATATAAAATTGCCCCCTTGTTAATATCTAAGGAGTCAAAAGCATAGTCGGCCATAACAATTCCGCTAAAAGCATCCGAAGGGCATGTTCTCCAGACAAGATTCCTGTCATTTAAATATGAAAGTTCCGGAACTGTTGCTGAATAAGTCATCATAAGGATATTATTTTCAATGCACAAGTTTGCCATGTCGACAGCAACGGCAGAAACTGTTGGACCGATAATAATATCTATATTTTCATTAATTAGTTCGTTAATTACGGTTTCGCCAATTTCCGGTGTCCCTCCGGAATTTTTAAATACCAGTTCAATTTCTCTTTCAACGCCATTAATTGTTAATCCGCCATTTGAATTTATTTCATCAGCAGCCATTTTAACAGCAAAGAAAACATTTTCTGCAAATTCTCTGCCTATGGTAACATCTCCAACAACTGCTATCTTAATAGGATTTTTATAAGATTTAATATTGAAATCTTCCTTTAAATCATCACAAGTTGTAAAAATTAAAATAGAAATCAGAAAAATCACCTGGGCATATAAAAATTTAATTTTCATGACATTACAGCATTTGAGTTATTCTAAATGTAAATAATCTACCAAGCCCGGGAATATCATAATCTTTAAATCCCGGGTAATAATATTTTGTATTTAAGAGATTGTCTACTTTAAAACTTAGGATTGTTTCATTATCATCAATAAATTTCAGATTCATGGACGATATCGTAAAATTGAATAAAAAGTATGAATCTAAACTATAACTGTTAATTGTATAATTTATCGGATCGTAAATAAAATTATTTTGTTCACTGGCTTTGCGCGAGCTTATGTAATTACCATCCATGTTTAATTTTATATAATATTTCGGGAATTTGTATGTTTCTCCAAATTTAATCATGTGGTGTGGGTAAAGGCTGGTTTCAACCTTAATTAATCCATGCAAAGGATTTGTTCTTTCATTAATGGTTTTCTGATAACTATAATTTAAATATGATACTGAATTATGATAAAATATGTTAAGCTCACTTTCAACGCCGGCTGAATATATCTTTGCAATATTTGCTGCAGTAATATTTGTTGTTTCACCATAAGGAAGCAGGTACTCTATTTTATCATCGATTACAGTATAATAGAGATTTGTATTAAAATTAATATTGTCAGTTAATTTTCCCATAATTGCCCATTCGAGAGTTTTTGCCCGTTCGGGTTTAAGCTCAGGATTACCTATAATATCACCGGGGAAAATTGGATTTGTATATAATTGAACCGACGAAGGAGCATTAAAAGATGTACCGTACATTATTTTAGTGCTAAGCTGATCGGCAATATGGTATACAGCAGCTAATCTGTATGTTAGAACATCGCCATAAATATTGTGATAATCAAAACGATATCCGGCTGTTAATGTTAAATTATTAAGATAATTGATATCAAAAAATTCGGCAGCATTTAAAATCATCTGCAAATAGATTCCTAAATTGTTAAAGTTCCTGATTCCTTCTGTTCCTCCCGTATTCAATGTCCTTATACCCGTATTGGTTACTGTATAGAATTTTTGATGATCATGAATGTCTGTTGTATAATCAACTCCTAAAGTAAAATTGTTAATGTTGTCGAAAAAGTAGGAAATATTTCCGCCCAAATCATAACTTGTATAGCCTATGTCTCTTTCGATCCATTCTGAAAGATCAGAATCAGTATCAAGTATTTCGTGTTTTAATGGTTTGCCGGTTGAATGCGATAAAGAAACATTGGAAGTGAAATTTTCAAAAAGGTCTTTAGTATATACTAACCTTTGGTAGGCATTAAACAAGCTAATTTTATTGTTATGAGTAAGTGTTCCCCAGTCTAAAAATTCTGCATAAGAATTAATTATTTGGTGATTCATGTCAAATACAAATTTTCCCAAATTTTCTTTTTCATAAGATAGTTTAGCAAAAATGCTAAAAGGATTAGATTCGTTTTGTTGACTAATGTCTTGATTGTTGTAAATTGTACTTCCCGGAACATTATGAGGCGACAGTCCAGATTTATCAATTTGAGAATACGAACTTGCAAAAATAAAATCAAAATTATCCTTTGTTCCTCCCCAAATAGTACTTAAACCAAACGAAGAGTTTTCATTAATCCCCCCCATAAAATGGGATATAGAAGCATTTTCTAATTCTGCTCCGGATTTGGTTATAATATTTACAACTCCTAAGAAAGCATCCTTCCCAAAAAGAGCTGAATTAGGACCACGAATAATTTCAATTCTTTCAATTGCTTCGATAGGAATTAATGAAGCATCCAGGTAATTATCAGAATTCGACCTGAAAGATATGTTTTGCCCGTCAATCATAACTTTAACTAATCTCGACCAGCTTCTTAAGCCTCCGTTTACACCTCTGATCCCAAGATTCGGTTGATAATGATCTGTTATAACATCCAATCCTGCTATACTGTTTAGTGCTTCGGCAACACTTAAATATCCTCTTTCTTTAATTTGATTTTCTGTAATAACTGATACAATTGAAGGAGCATCGGTTATGTTCTGATTTTGACGAACTGCAGAAACTATTTCGACATCCATTAAATCTTCGAGTGATAGTTCAAAAAGCAGCTGAGTTGAAGAAGTGTCAGTTTCTTGCGAAAAGCTATTAAAAAAGGAGAATAGCAGTGATGTAATTAATAATAGGTGTAGAAATTTTATTTTCATAACCAGTTCTTTAAATCTAAACGATGTTCTGAAATTTAAGAAAAAAAATCGTAATCTTAAATTTTAACACGAGATTTCAATTACCCTTGTTGTACATTAATACTTTATACGTAATCCTTCAGTACAGTTTCTACAAATGAGAGTTTTTTTTCGATTTAATAAAATATTTCTTCGAAAACCAGCGAATTCTTTGGATTTCCAGATTTCTAAAGTGCTATTATTTATTGCATTATCGACAGGATATTGTAATTCTTTATCAAAACAGCAAGGTACAATAGTTCCTTCCCAGCTAACGATTAAAGTACTCCAGATTCTAAAACAACGATTTAATAATTTGCTCTTAATTTTAAAATCATTTTCCCTGTTATTATACCTGGAGAATTTCTCAATAGCAGGAATTAAATCACTGTTTTTTTCAAAACTTTCGATTTGTGCAGATTTTAATTCAATTTTATTAACCCCCAGCGATTTAGCCAAACTCTTTATCTCTTTAATTTGATGTTCATTATATTTAAATACTAAAAACTGTATATGTACAATTGGATATTTAGATTTTAATTGTTGTTTTGTTAATACAAGATTTTTAATTCCTTCAATAATACTTTCCAGGTTTCCTCCAATTCTATATTTTTCGTAAGTTTCCTGGGTTGTTCCATCAACCGAAATAATAATCTTTTTTAATCCGGATTTAACGATTTTTTCACAATTTTTAGGACTTAGAAAATGTCCGTTTGTCGATGTGCTTGTGTATATATTATTGATATCTGCATATTTTATTAGATTAAAAAAATCAGGATTCAAGAACGGTTCTCCCTGGAAATAAATCATTTGATATATTATATAATCTTTTACTTCATCAATAATCTTTTTATACAATTCAAAATCAATATTCCCTTTAATTCTTTTTGAAGAGTCATTTCCTGAAGGACATTCTAAACAATGTAAATTGCAATTATTGGTTGGCTCTGTTGTTAAACTAAACGGATAGCCTGATACGACAACCTTTTTTAAAATAATTGACAGGTAATACCCTAAATATATTTTAAATAGATTGATTAACTTTTTAAGGCTTATGTATTTTAATATATATAGGTTCATTGTAAAAACTTAAAAGAAGCTGTCCGAAAAGCTCTTTTTTTGTCTACACTTCGACGGGCTCAGTGTGACAAAATGATTTGCAGGAAATTGTCATGCTGAGCCTGCCTGCCCGGCTGGCAGGCTTGTCGAAGCATGTACAATTTTTTAGTTTTGTGAATACCTTCCTAATATGAATTATCGTTAGAGTTTAGTTTGATTCCAGGATTTGAAATAATTCATCCAGTTTTGGTGTCAAAATTATTTCTGTTCTACGATTTTTCTTTCTGGCATCAGGAGCTTTTGAATTGATAACAGGCTGATATTTGCTTCGCCCACCGGCAATTATTCTGCTTCCGGCTATTTTTTTATTTTCCATCAGGATTCTAACAATAGCTGTTGCCCTCTTAACACTTAAATCCCAGTTATCTTTTACCGCATCGCTTGCAATATAAGGAACATCATCAGTATGTCCTTCAACCATTATATTTATATCTGGGGTAGCTGCCAGAACATCAGCAAGCTTTTTTAATGCACTAACTCCTTTTGGGTCAACAACAGTACTTCCTGACTTAAATAATAATTGTTCATCAAGAGATACATATACTTTCCCGTTTTTCATTTCAACGGCAAGTCCTTTATCTGCAAAACCCATTAATGCTTGAGAAACTTTGTCTTTTAAAGCATTTACAACAGAATCTTTTTTATTTAAAATGCCTTCTAATTCAACTAATCGTGCATTTTTATTTTCCAGCTCTTTTTTGTACAGTTCAAGTTTATACTTATCAGCCCTTAAATTATCTTCAAGCTGTCTTAAACGATCTTCGTTTTCAATAATTCCAGCCTGCTTATTTTGAAGTTCTATGAGCAATTTTTTTGTTTCGGAAATATTTCCGCTCAGCAGTTGATCTTGCGTTTGTTGCAAATCTGTGTACTGTCTGTTTAATTTATCGTATTTTATATCTAAAGAGTGTAATTTATTCTCTCTTTCAAGGCTGTCCTCACTTATATTTTTTAACCTGTTATTCATAATATCAACCTTAGATTTTAACTCTGTATTAGCAACTTCAAGGTTTTTATTGTCTTCTTTTGTTAATTCAAGTTCTTCTTCACATTTATTACTTTTTTGCTGAAGCTGTTCGAATTGTTTTGTAGGAACACATGCCGTAAAAGCTATAAGAATATAAAGAAAAAGGATGTAGGGTTTGATTTTAAATTGCATATCAACTAATTTAGTTTACAATTGTTAAATATACGAAATTCGAATTAAGGGAATTTCTAATAAATTATTTCTTTCAAAAAGCAAATATATAAAATATGCGAAGGTTTATGTCGTTAATACAAAGTAAAATTATTCATATCTTTGCATCGATTTATTATATGGTATGTCAACAGATTTATTGAAAAACATATTATTCCCTTCGGATTTAAAGAAACTGGATTTGACCGAGCTTCCAAAATTAAGCGAGGAGCTCAGACAATTTATAATTGATATTGTTTCTACTAATCCCGGACATTTTGGAGCTAGCTTAGGAGTAGTTGAGCTAACCGTTGCATTACATTATGTTTTCAATACTCCTTATGACCGAATTATTTGGGATGTTGGACATCAGGCATACGGTCATAAAATACTAACTGGCCGTCGCGAAGAATTTCATACAAACCGCAAATATAAAGGTATAAGCGGATTCCCTAAGATTACAGAAAGTGAGTACGATTCTTTTGGTGTAGGGCACTCATCTACTTCAATATCTGCTGCTCTCGGAATGGCTAAAGCTGCCGGGTTTAAGAAAGAAGATGACCGGCAAATTGTTGCTGTTATTGGAGATGGTTCAATGACAGCAGGGTTGGCTTTTGAAGGATTAAACAATGCAGGGATTGAAAAAACAAATATTCTTGTTATTCTTAATGATAATAACATGGCAATCGATCCCAATGTGGGAGCTCTTAAAGAATATTTACTTGATATTACAACATCGAAAACTTACAATAAACTTAAGAATGATGTTTGGAATTTGTTAGGCCATCTAAACAAACTTGGACATAATTACAGGAAACTGGCCCAACAAATAGATAATGCAGTAAAATCAATTTTGCTTCGACACAGTAATTTATTCGAATCATTAAATTTCAGATATTTTGGTCCTGTTGATGGACATGATGTTGTGTATTTAACTAAACTATTAACTGATCTTAAAGATATAAAAGGGCCAAAGTTATTACATGTTGTTACTCAAAAAGGTAAAGGATTTAAACAAGCCGAATTAAACCAAACTACATGGCATGCTCCGGGTAAGTTCGATAAAAATACTGGTGAGATTTTAAAAATTACAACAGATGAACCATTACCACCAAAATATCAGGATGTATTTGGACACACAATATTAGAATTAGCAAAACAAAACGAAAAAATTGTTGGAATCACACCTGCAATGCCAACAGGCTCATCACTAAATATGATGATGAAGGAAATGCCGGAACGAACTTTTGATGTTGGTATTGCAGAACAGCATGCAGTAACTTTTTCTGCGGGTTTGGCTATTGAAGGGATGTTACCTTTTTGTAATATTTATTCAACGTTTATGCAAAGAGCATACGATCAGGTAATACATGATGTAGCAATTCAAAATTTAAACCTTGTTTTTTGTCTCGATCGTGGTGGATTAGTTGGTGATGATGGAGCAACACATCATGGTGTTTATGATTTAGCTTATATGCGAAGTATCCCTAACATTACTGTTTCTGCTCCAATGAACGAAGAAGAACTTCGTAACCTGATGTACACGGCTCAATTGAAAAATAAAGGGCCATTTTCAATTCGTTATCCAAGAGGGAGAGGTGTGATGCCAGAATGGAAAACTCCATTTAAAGAAATGCCTGTTGGTAAAGGCCGTTTGGTAAGAAAAGGATCTGATATTGCTATTTTGTCTATTGGTCATATAGGGAATTACGTTGTTGAAGCATCTAATGAATTGGCTAAAAAGCATATTGATGTGGCACATTACGATATGAGGTTTGTAAAACCAATTGATAAAGAAATTTTACACGAAGTTGGGAAGAATTTTAAAGCTGTCATAACTATTGAGGATGGTACAATTGTTGGCGGATTTGGAAGTGCTGTGCTTGAGTTTATGAGCGAGAATGGATATTCAATAAATATAAAACGTTTAGGTGTTCCTGATCAGTTTATAGATCATGGTACTCCCCAGGAATTACATCGAGAATGCGGTTTTGATGTTGAGGGCATTATTAAAACAGTTAAATCGATGATTCAACCAAACATATTGTCGAATGCAGGGTAGTTTTGTGTCGGAAAAGTTTGCGTATCTCAAACAATTCTATATTTTTGCATTCCTTAAGTTTACTTGCCTGGATGGCGGAATTGGTAGACGCGCTGGTCTCAAACACCAGTGAACGCAAGTTCGTGTCGGTTCGATCCCGACTCCAGGTACAATACATAAACAGAGCCCTCGCAATGAGGGTTTTTTTATATCTTTATGCGAGTTAAATAAACTATTATGAGTAAAGATAATTCACTACATCCATACAACGAAAAACAAACTGAGTACGATAAAAGGTATCTTGAGATGGCTCAAATCTGGGCAAAAAATTCGTACTGCAAGCGTCGACAGGTTGGAGCTCTTATTGTTAAAAAGAAAATGATAATTTCTGATGGTTATAATGGTACTCCTTCGGGATTTGAAAATGTATGTGAAGATGAAGATTCTAAAACAAAACCTTATGTTTTGCATGCCGAGGCAAATGCAATTACAAAAGTTGCCAAATCGAATAATAGCTCAGAAGATGCTACATTATATGTTACAACATCGCCATGTTTGGAATGCTCAAAACTAATTATTCAGGCAGGTATAAAAAGGGTTGTTTTTAGTGATAAGTATCGTATTGAAGACGGTTTAAGATTACTGGAAAGAGCAAATATTGAAATTAAACACATAGAATTATGGTAATCTTTAAAAATAATGAAATTTGAAGCAACGAAAAAATTTGAATTTTTAGAGCTTACCTTATAATAAATAAAAATTATGTCTGGAAAATTGAACAAAATATATCTTCCTATAATTTTCGCTATTGTTTTAGTGTCAGGTATTTTTCTGGGAAAAACATTAAATAAAAACCCACACAGGAATTACGCGAACTTATATCAGGTAAATGATAAACTGGGAAGAATAATCGATTATATTGAAACTCGGTATGTTGATACTGTATTCAGATCAAAACTGGAAGAATCGGCTATACCTGCAATGCTTGAGGAATTAGATCCTCATTCTACTTATATTCCTGCCGAAGAAATGAAAACTGTGAGTGAGGATATGCGTGGTAATTTTGAAGGTATTGGCGTGGTTTTTAATCATCAAACAGATACAACTATTATAATAAGTGTTATTACCGGGGGTCCTTCTGATAAAGTCGGAGTACTTGCCGGTGATAGAATTATTATGGTAAACGACTCTTTAATTGCCGGTCAGAATATCTCAAGCAACGATATTGTAGGCATGCTTAAAGGCGAAAAAGGAACAAAAGTTAAAGTAAGCCTTGAAAGGAAGAATGTTCCTGAATTAATTGATGTTGAAATAATTAGAGACGAAATACCTTTATATAGTGTAGATGTTTCCTATATGGTAGATGAAGAAATAGGATACATTAAGATAAATCGTTTTGCCGAAACAACTTTTAAAGAATTTGTTGAAGGAGTTGAAAAATTAAAAGATATGGGCTTGAAAAAATTGATTCTCGATTTAAGAGGAAATACAGGAGGCTATATGGTTGCAGCAACTAATATAGTTGATCAGTTTCTTGATGCCGGCAAAATGATAGTTTATACTCAGGGAAAATCAAGTCCTAAACAAGAAATTTATTCGACAGCACGTGGCGTTTGTAAAGATATTGAAGTAGTTGTTTTGCAGGATGAGTTTGCAGCATCCGCAAGCGAAATTTTAGCGGGAGCTATTCAGGATAACGATCGAGGTACTATTATAGGCCGTAGGTCTTTTGGTAAGGGATTGGTACAAGAGCAATACCCTTTATCCGACGGGTCTGTTATTCGACTTACCATTGCAAGGTATTATACACCTACAGGCCGTAGTATTCAAAAACCATATAGCGATGATAAAAACGAATATTATAATGATTTAAATGAAAGATATCAGAACGGAGAATTTTCTGAGGTGGATAGTATTCACTTTGCTGATTCCTTAAAATTTGTAACTCCGGGAGGAAATATAGTATTTGGTGGAGGAGGTATTATGCCGGATATTTTTGTTCCTCTTGATACTGCCGGATATTCAAAGTATTATGCCGAAACGATAAGAAAGGGCGTGTTATATAATTTTGCTTTTGAATATGTCGATAATAATAGAGAATACTTAAAGAAATTTAAGGACGCATTTGCTATTAATGAATATCTTGAATCGATTGATATTTTTGAACAATTTGCTGAATATGCAGAGCAAAAGGGGGTGCCCAGAACAGCAAAAGGATTTAAGCATTCAAAACATTTGGTAAATACTCAGCTAAAGGCAAATATTGCCAGAAACATTATTGATAATAACGGGTTTTATCCTATTATTAAAGATGTTGATACAACTTTAAAAATAGCAATACAATATTTAAAAGAAAATCCAGAAAGGAATTAAACCATTTAAAATATTTAATATCTAAACGATATAAATTAGGATTAAATAGAAAAATTTAATTCATAATTTGGGTTTTTAGGTTAGTTACAGGCACTCTTCCAGGAGTGCCTTACTTTTTTATTAAAAATAATATTGTAATAATTTTTTAAGATAAGTACCCGATTTCTCGGGTTATTTTTCCTTGTTTTATAAGAGATTCATAATCTTTTTTCATAAAAGTGTAATAAATAAAAATTCTTCGTGTCATAAGGGTAGAAATTTGAAATTTTAAAAATGTACAACATAAATTTAAAAATCATGAAAACACAAAGAATTAAAAAAGTAACAGTATTAGCAATCGCAGTATTAATGTTTGCAGGATCAAATTTGTATGCACAACGCGGCAGAAATTATTCTACTCAAGGTAGAGGATATGGACAAGGTCAAATCTGCATGATGTTGCCGGACTTAACCGAAGAACAGCAAAATAAAATTGAAACATACAGACTTGCTCATTTGAAGGAAATGAATACGCACAGAAATCAGATGAATGAGTTAAGAGCAAAAAGACAAACTTTAATAACATCAGATAATTCTGATATGAAAGAAATTAATGCAATAATTGATCAGATGACCAGTGTACACAACAAAATGCTGAAAACATCAGCAAAACACCGTCAGGATGTAAGAAGTCAATTAACCGATAAACAAAAAGTATACTTCGACAGCAGACCAATGAGAGGACAAAGAAATGGCAGAGGTGCTGGATATGGTCGCGGTAATGGTCGAGGATATAATCAGGGTGCAGGTTATGGACAAGGTTATGGTCAGGACGCAGGCTATGGTAGAGGTTACGGAAGAGGTTTAAATTATAATACAGTTAATGATTAAATAATCTTATAATTATATAAGGGGGAATGTAAATAAACATTCCCCTTTTTTTATTTTATAAACTGATTGATAAAATTTTCAATATATACTAAGGACAGTTCTTTTTCTTCAATAAATCCCATATGGCCGGATTTTTCCAATATGCATAATTCTGAGTTTTCTGGAAATATAATTTTTGGGATGACAGAATCATAATCGATATAATTATCTTTTTTACCGGCAATATGTAAAAATGGGATTCTCAAATTTTGTAAAGATTCTGAAAAGTCGGGTCGGGTCATCATTGCATGCAGGTTAGCAATTACGCCTTCTTCTGGAGTACTAACTGCTATTTTAGTTGTGTTTTCGATATCGCTTTTAAATGATTCCAGGTTGTCGGTTGCAAATGCATTTGGTATGTTAAATAATGCTATTAGATTTTTTTTTCCTTCCTTTATAAATTCAATTTCACGTAATCTATTCTTTCTTATTTGGTCTGTATCTGAAAACGGGTGAGAATGAAAAAGACAAAATCCTGATAACAATTCAGGATATAATTTGTGAATCATCAAGGTCAGGTATCCTCCCATTGAATGCCCAATCATAAAACATTTGTCAACTTTTAATTTATTTAACGATTTAAATATTATACTAGCGAGAAGCTCCATTGAATGAACTTCTGAAACAATTTCGCTATCTCCATGACCTGGAATATCGAAAGAAATTACTCTGTATTTTTTAGAAAGTTCTACTGAAAAGTCTTTCCATATTTCTAATGATTCTAAATATCCATGAAGTAGAACTATAGTAATTCCATACCCATCATCTGAATAAACAATCTTTTTATTATCTATTAAAAGGTGCGATTTCATTTAGATTTTACCCACTCTTTTGCAGTTTCATAACTTGCAAAAATCTTAGTTATCCAATTACTGTCCGCCATAAATTGATCATATTCCGTTGTGATTTCCCTAACATAGTCGTCTTGAGTTACAATAGCAACTTTCATATCTTTTATAAATTCTGTTTGTGATTTATCCATCGAAGCAATAATGGCAATATCATAAGCTGATATTTTGAAATCATCAATATGAAGGAAATCAAATATTTGATAATCTACAGATTCAAACTTTGCATTACTAATAACATAATTGTTTGCATCAATCAAATCTTGAGGAGTTACTATCCCTCTAAATTTTACATAAACTCCTTTTTTGTCCCAATTAATATTAAATGTCATAATATAAATTTAAGGTTTCATAATGTAAATGGAATGAGAGCATAATTGTTCAATTAGCGACTAAAATTACTGATTTTCAGTAATCATTTTTTACTCGACATAAGTTTTTCAATTTCATCAACTTCTCTCGGAATGTTTTCCATCAAATCTATCGGTTTTAGATTTACTACAACATCGTTTTCGATTCGAATACCAATATTCTCTTCAGGTATATATAAGCCAGGTTCGCATGTCAATACCATTCCGTTTTCAAGAATAGTTGTTCGTTCGCCTACATCATGAACATCTAATCCTATAAAATGGCACGTACCATGAGGGTAATATTTTTTAAATAAAGGTTTTTCAGGATCCTGCTTATCAACATCTTCCTGAGTATATAAACCCAGTTTTATATGTTCTTCCTGTAGCAGTTTTTCAACTCTTTCGTTAATACGGTTAATGGTAGTTCCTGGTGTTAACCAGCTTGTTGCTTTTTTCATAACTCTTAAAACAGCTTCGTAACATTCTTTTTGTCGTGGTGTAAATTTGCCGTTTACAGGAATAGTTCGCGTGCAATCAGCTGCATAATTGGCATATTCAGCACCAAAATCCATTAAAAGTAAATCTCCAGCGTTACATTTTTTATTGTTTTCAATATAATGCAAAACACAGGCATTTTTACCACTCGCAATAATTGGATCGTAAGCATGACCTGTAGCTTTGTTCCATAAAAATTCGTGAGTAATTTCTGCTTCAACTTCATATTCAGTAACACCCGGGTTAACAAATTTTAAAATTCGCTGAAATGTTTTTCCCGTAATATCACAAGCTTCTTTCATTAGTTCGATTTCTTCAGTTTCCTTTTTTAATCGAAGTTGTTTTATGATAGGTGCAAGACGTTCTTTCACATGTGCCGGAAAATCCTTTTCTAAAACGTTGATAAAACGCTCATCAACAGAAGTTATGTTGGGTTTGAATTTGGGATTTTCATTTAAATTTAAATAAATGTTTTCGGCTTTTATTGCAATTTCTCTAAAAGTAGATTCAAATTCGCTTAAATATTTTATTGTTTTTATTCCGGATGTTTTTTGGGCCTCCTCTTTTGTATATTTATGTCCTTCCCAAACAGCAATCTTTTCATTACTTTCTATTATAAAAAGAATTTCTCTTAAATCTTTGTTAGGATGATTAGGACAAAGTGTTAAAATTGTTTTTTCCTGATCAATTCCTGTTAAATAAAACAGATCTGAATTTTGACGAAAAGGAAAATACTGATCCCCGTTTCGTGGCATTTGATCGTTTGAATGAATTACAGCTAAAGAATTTGATTGTAAATATTTAATTAATTTTTTTCTGTTTTTCTCAAATAGCGAACTATTTAACTGAGGATATTTCATCTGTTTGCAATTTTATATTTAACCGATTATCTTTTATTTAGCACTTACTTAAAAACTAGTATTAGTTTTCAATTCCCGATGGAACATCCATGTTATAATCATATCCTTGCCTGTCTGCCGACAGGTAGATATTTACGATAGTGCATGAATGTTTCATAACTTAGAATAATTTTAAATTATTATTATTGTGTTTCTAAACATTGTATTTGTATTTATTAGAAAATATATTTGTGTGTAAACATCTACATGTTTCTAAATTTAATTGCAAGTTATAAATAATGTTCTATAAAAATTAAATTCTATGAGCAAATTTTTCACTTCATCTATTGGACAAAAATTTTTCATGAGTATAACAGGCTTGTTTCTCATGGTATTTTTAAAAGTCCATTTAATTTTAAACTCTTTATTGCTTTTTGGAGATGGCGAGTTATTTAATCAGGCTGCTAATTTTATGAGTAGCAACCCAATAATGAAAGTCATCGAACCAATTTTAGCACTTGGGTTTATTGTGCATATTTTTTATGCATCTTTTATTACACTGAAAAACCAGATGGCAAGGCCACAAAATTACAAAGTGGCAAGTAAAACAAAAATATCATGGGCTTCTAAGAATATGTACATTCTTGGTGGCTTGGTTCTTGTTTTTCTTGTAATTCACCTGACGAACTTTTTTTGGAAAATTAAATTCGGAACCGTGGCAGCAATTTCTTATGATGGAGGTCAGACAGAATTGCATGATGTTTATGGTCTTGTTGCAGGATTATTCAAAGGATGGTGGTGGTATGATGCTCTGTATATAATAGGAGCAATCTTCCTTTTCTTACACCTTACACACGGGTTCTGGTCTGTATTCCAAACTATTGGTTGGAATAATGACAAATGGATTGGCAGATTAAAAGTTATAGCTTATATCTACGCAGTAATTATTGCAGGTGGATTTGCTTTAATTCCAATTTATTTCCTTGTTAAATTTGTCATGTAAATAATCAATCGAATAAAAAATAGTAATATATACACTATGAGTAAATTAGATGCTAAAATACCGGAAGGCCCGTTGGCTGAAAAGTGGTCGAAATATAAAGCTACGCAGAAGCTGGTTAGTCCAAACAACAGGAAAAAGTTAAATATCATTGTTGTAGGCACAGGAATTGCAGGTGCACCTGCTGCTGCTTCCTTAGCAGAAATGGGATATAATGTAAAAGTTTTTTGTTTTCAGGATTCTGCACGTCGTGCGCACTCTGTAGCTGCACAAGGTGGAATTAATGCTTCAAGAAATAATAAAAACGATGGCGATAGTGTTTATCGTTTATTTTATGATATGATTAAAGGTGGTGATTATCGTGCTCGTGAGGCAAACGTTTATCGTGCGGCTGAAGTGAGTAGCAATATTATCGACCAATTAACTGCTCAAGGAGTTCCTTTTGCACGTGAATATGGAGGAACCTTAGCAAATAGAACATTTGGTGGTGTTCAGGTTTCACGAACAAATTATGCGCAAGGACAAACAGGACAACAAGTGCTTCTTGGAGGCTATTCTGCACTTAAACGTCAGGTAGCTTTGGGTAAAGCTACAATGTTTAGCCGTCAACAAATGCTTGATGTTGTTGTTATCGATGGCAAGGCACGAGGAATTATTACACGTAATCTTGTTACCGGCGAAATGGAACGTCATGCTGCGCATGCTGTTGTGCTAGCTACTGGAGGATATGGAACTATTTATTATTTATCTACCCTGGCGGTACAATCTAATGGTTCAGCAGCAATGCAAGCGTACAGGAAAGGTGCTTTATTTGGAAACCCAAGTTTTATTCAAATTCACCCAACATGTATTCCTGTATTAAATGAATATCAGTCGAAACTGACATTAATGTCAGAATCATTGAGAAATGATGGTCGTATATGGGTTCCAAAGGCTGAAGGTGATAAACGAAGACCTAGTGAAATTCCAGACGAAGAACGTGATTATTTCCTTGAACGAAGATATCCCGCATTCGGGAACTTAGTTCCTCGCGATGTAGCATCACGTGCTGCGAAAGAACGTTGCGATAATGGTTTCGGTGTAGGTAAAACAGGTTTGGCCGTATATCTTGATTTTAGAGATGCGTTAGCGAAACAAGGTAAAAAAGTAATTAAAGGTAAATATGGTAACTTATTCGCAATGTATGAAAAAATTACCGGTGAAGTTCCATATGAAACACCAATGATGATTTATCCCGCAGGACACTATACTATGGGTGGACTTTGGGTAGATTATAATTTAATGACTACAATTCCCGGATTATTTGCTATTGGTGAAGCTAATTTCTCAGATCATGGAGCAAACCGTTTAGGAGCGAGTTCATTAATGCAGGGAGCTGGTGATGGATATTTCATTGCTCCATATACAGTATCAAATTACTTAGCAGACGAAATTACAACAAAAGTACCTTCTACAGACTCTCCGGAATTTGTTGAAGCAGAGAATAATGCGAAAGCAGTACTTGATAAGTTTTTAAGTATCAACGGAACTCAAACTGCAACATCTTTCCATAAAAGATTAGGCCATATTATGTGGACTTATTCAGGAATGCAGCGTAACGAAGAAGGCTTGAAGAAAGCGCAGGAAATGATAGCTGAACTTAAGAAGGAATTCTGGAGCGATTTAAAAATTCCTGGTAAAACTGATGAAATAAATCAGGAGCTTGAAAAAGCTAGTAGAGTAGCTGATTTTATAGATTTAGCCATCCTGATTGTGAATGATGCTCTAAATCGTAAAGAATCATGTGGTGCCCACTTTCGTGAAGAAAGCAGATCGGAAGGTGGTGAAGCAATGCGAATAGATGATAAATACTCTTTTGTTGCTGCTTGGGAATATCAAGGCGACGATAAAGAGCCAAAGCTTCATAAGGAAGAACTTAAGTTCGAAAATGTTGAAGTAAAAGTTAGAAGTTACAAATAATTTTGAGTTTAAAGTTATGAGTTAATAAGGCTCTGTACTTGATACTAAAATCTAAAAAACCATGAAAATATATTTAAATATTTGGAAACAAGCGAATGCTAAAGCCAAAGGAAAATTCGAAAAATATGAACTGGATGGCGTTGATGCAGAAATGTCATTCCTTGAAATGTTAGATTCGTTAAACGAAAGATTAATAAAAGAAGGCAAAGAACCTGTTGCTTTTGAACACGACTGTCATGAAGCTATTTGTGGATGTTGTAGTTTATATATTAATGGACATCCTCACGGACCAGATAATGAAACAGCTACATGCCAGGTTCATATGAGAGTATTTAAAGATGGAGACACAATTACTATTGAACCATGGAGATCTAAAGGTTTTCCTGTATTAAAAGATTTAATAGTTGATCGTAATGCTTTTGATAAAATAATGGCTGCAGGTGGATTTGTTTCTATTGATGCTGGTCAGGCCCCTGATGCAAATGCAAATTTAGTTGGTAAAATTGCTGCCGATAAAGCTTTCGATGCTGCTGCTTGTATTGGTTGTGGAGCATGTGTTGCTGCTTGTAAAAACTCATCAGCAATGTTATTTGTTGCTGCAAAAGTTTCTCAGCTGGCATTATTACCTCAAGGTAAAGTGGAAGCAAAACGCAGAGCTTTAAATATGATTGCTAAAATGGATGAACTTGGTTTTGGTAGCTGTACTAATACAGGAGCTTGCGCAGTTGCATGTCCAAAAGGTATTTCAATTGAGCATATTGCTACTCTAAATAGAGAGTATTTAAGTGCGTCATTTTCTGAGGCAGAATAATATAGTTTTACTATATAAAAAAAACCCTGTCAGGATTTTATATCCTGACAGGGTTTCTTTTTATTTAAAGTCTAAT